>JBBSRC010000018.1:0-49744 GCA_038243395.1 Flavobacteriales bacterium
CCGGTACCCACTGGTGATGGTCAAAGTTTAGCATTGCGTTTGCAGGCCAGCCGTTTTTATCAAACATATAGCTTTTCATTTACTGAACCATGGTTAGGAGGAAAACGTCCAACTCAATTTTCGACGTCATTATCACATACCAAACAGTTTTTATATAATCCAAGGACCAGAGATGCTGATAAAAGCAAACGTTTCAATATCACTGGTATCACGGTTGGTCTTGCAAAACGTTTGACTCAACCCGATGACTACTTTATGTTGTCTCAGGCTGTGAGTTTCCAACATTACAATTTAAGGAATTATAACACAGGCCTGTTTACCTTTGGCGACGGTTATTCTAACAACTTAGCCTATACCATCGGATTGAGCAGAAACAATACTTACACAGATCCAGTTTTCCCAACAGGAGGTTCCAGTTTTGCTGTAACCGCAAAATTTGCTCCTCCTTATTCCTTATTGAACAACGTCGATTACAGTGCTTTAAAAGAAGAAAGGGCTTCATTAAATCCACAGAATCCGGATGACTATGCACGTATGGGAGAAATTGATCAAGAGCGTTACAAATGGTTGGAATTTTATAAAGTTAAATTTAAAGGCGATTGGTACACTAACGTAGTTGCTAATAAATTAATTCTTAAATCTGCTTTTGAATTTGGTTTCCTTGGCGCTTACAATCAAGACCGAGGCGTTATTCCTTTTGAAAGGTTTTTTGTTGGAGGAGATGGTTTAGGAAACTATTCTTTGGATGGTAGGGAATCGATTGCGTTGCGAGGTTATCCAAACCAATCCTTGTCTTCACAAGATGGTGGATCTATTTACAATAAATTTTCAGTAGAGTTGCGCTACCCTATAACTTTAGGAGCACAAGCAAAGATTTTCGCATTAGGTTTTATGGAAGGTGGTAGTTCTTTTGATAATTTCAAGGATTATAATCCATTTAATCTTAAACGTTCAGCGGGTGTTGGATTACGAATTTTCATGCCAGCCTTCGGATTATTAGGTATTGACTTTGGCCATGGGTTTGATGCCTTGCCAGGACAAACTACCAAAAATGGTTGGGAAACGCACTTTATTATTGGTCAGCAGTTTTAAGTTTGGCACGGTATTTTCTAATGATATCTTAACGATTTAATACAAGTGCTAAAATTTTTTAAAATATATTTCGTTAATTTGAAAAATATTACGCTGATCGGACAGAATCGTTAAATTAATCTGTCGCTTTAGAAATTATAGCGTGACCAATAAATAATAAAAGGTAAACAGATGAAATATAAAGTTCTTTTTTTATTGACAGTCATAAGTCTTTTGAGCTTTACTTCAAATGCACAGCAACGTGGTGTTAGAATAGGTTATATCGATACGGAATATATTTTACAAAAGGTTCCGGAGTACCAAGACGCTACAGCACAGTTGGAAACAAAAGTTGGTCAATGGAAATCTGAAGTAGATCAACGTTTGGCCGCATTAGATCAAAAAAAATCACAACTCAATAATGAACGCGTGCTTTTGACCAAGGAACTATATGATGAACGTTTTGAGGACATCAGCTTTGAAGAAAAGGAAATTTTGGACTATCAACAAAATCGATTCGGACCAAACGGGGATTTAATGATCCAAAAACAACAATTGATCCAGCCCATTCAAGATCAAATTTTTGCAGCGGTACAAGAAATTGCAGGCAGCAAGCAATATGATTTTATTTTTGACAAATCTGCTGATGTGGTCATGTTATATTCTGCTGAACGTTTTGACATTAGTGAGTTGGTATTAAGAAGTATAACCAGATCATCAAAACGAACGCAAGCACAAACCAAAGCAGAACGGAAAGCCGCTTCACAAGAAGATGTTGTGCCGATTTTCAATGAAGAGTTGGATGCCCGTGAACAAGCTTTGGAAGACAGACAAAAGGAACGCTTAACAGCTGCTGATGAAAGAAGAGCAGAACAGCAAGCAACTAGAGATTCCTTAAAAGCATCTGTAGATGCCAGACGCCAAAAGATTTTGGATGATAGAGCTAAAGCAAAGGCCGAAAGAGATCGTAAAAACAATCCTCAGGATAGCACGTCAATAAAGATTGAAGATCAACGGAAACCAACCAGAGATAGCACTAACAAGACAGCAGCCCAAATCGCTGAAGAGAAGAAACAACAACAAATGACCGATCGTGAAGAGCGACAAAAAGCACTTGACGAACGCAGAAAGAAAATATTAGAAGATCGTAAAAAAGCTAAGGAAGAACGTGAATCTGAAAAAGAAAAGAAGGATTCCATTCCAGAAAATAATAACTAAGAACAATTAATAACTATAACACGTAATACTATTTTAAGAATGAAACATTTTAAGACCCTTTTATTTGCAGGATTACTTTTTATTGGAGCTACTAGCTTCACTAATGCACAAAGTAAAATCGCTCATATCAACACGCAAGAGCTTATCAAAGCTATGCCAGCAATGAAAACAGCTCAAACAGAATTAGAGAAATTGCAAAAAACGTATGAGACTGAAATTCAGACTATGGCTACTGAGCTTCAAAATAAAATGAAGCAATATCAAACTGAGGTTGAAAGCAAAACTGATGAAGAAAATGGAAAGAGATCTCAAGAAGTACAAGGTATGCAACAAAGTATTCGTGAGTACCAAAATACTGCTCAACAAGATCTTCAAAAGAAAGAATTTGACTTGTTAAAGCCAATTACCGACAAAGCTGAAGCAGCTATCAAAAAAGTCGCAAAAACTCAAGGCTTTCAATATGTATTGGATTCTTCTCCAGGTTCAGGTGTGATTTTAGCTGAAGGAACAGATCTTATGACTGCGGTTAAAAAAGATTTAGGATTCTAAGAACATTTGGGAACCACAGTAAAATTTTATATGAAAAGCCACTTTTAACGAGTGGCTTTTCTATTTTTGTAATATGAGCATACAACCTATTGGCATCTTCGATTCTGGTATTGGCGGTACTTCTATTTTCAAGGAGATAAAAGTATTACTGCCACATGAACATACCATTTATCTGGCCGACAGTTTTAATGCACCCTATGGCAACAAGTCGAAGGAAGAAATAATTGATTTAAGCATCAAAAATACGGAGTTGCTGATAGCAAAAGAATGCAAGCTTATAGTTGTCGCTTGTAATACGGCAACAACTAACGCCATTAAAGTTTTACGCGATGCCTATGACATTCCTTTTATAGGTATTGAACCTGCCATCAAACCCGCCGCATTGAGCACCACAACAAAGGCCATTGGTATTTTGGCTACCAAAGGGACGCTCAGCAGTGAGTTGTTCCACAGAACTACCGATTTATACAGTAATGGCATCAAAGTTATTGAACAAATAGGCGAAGGTATTGTGGCACTTATTGAAGATGGAAGGACTTATAGTGACGAGATGAAAGCCCTCTTAAAAATTTATCTTAAACCGATGATAGAGGCCAATATTGACTTTCTGGTTTTAGGCTGTACGCACTACCCTTATCTCATGCCTTTATTATTGGACATGCTACCACCGCACGTCAAAATTATCGATTCTGGGCAAGCAGTGGCACGGCAAACTAAAACTATTTTGGAGCAACAACAGTTATTGAATACCCAAATTTTTAATGTAAACAATCAATTTTACACCAATGGGAATGTGACGGTATTAAAAGATATTTTAGAAGGACTCTATAAAGTTGATTACTTAAAATTTTAGCAGATGTACCTCTTAATACCTGATACTTTATTCCGTTTTAAACCAACCTGAGTACATCACATAATTTTCCGCAATCCGATGAATTTCGCCTGATATCAATTCCTCACTAATATCCTTTACTTTTTTAGCCGGTATACCAGCATAAATACTTCCTGATTCTATTCTCGTGTTTTTGGTCACGACTGCCCCTGCCGCAATTATGCTATTGCTTTCTACAACACAGTCATCCATCACAATACTTCCCATCCCGATCAAAACATTGTCATGAATGGTACATCCATGTACAATGGCATTATGTCCTATAGACACGTTATTACCAATAGTTGTAGGCGATTTTAAATACGTTGCGTGAATCACAGCGCCATCTTGGATGTTTACCTTGTTTCCTATTTTAATGTAATGCACATCCCCTCTTATAACCGCATTGAACCAAATACTACATTGAGTTCCGATGGTAACTTCTCCCACGATGGTGGCGTTTTCTGCGATATAGCAATCGTCGGCTATTTGAGGGTGTTTTCCGTTTACTGATTTTATGATGGGCATCTTCTTAGTTTCTAGTTTAGGTTTTTGGTTCAAAGTCGATTTACTTTTGCTAAATATTTTTAAATCATTCAAAAATAAAAATCATCATGGCCTTCTTGTCTTCGCGCAAGACTATTTAAAATAGAACATGGAAATCTACTTTTGTAAACAGACTTCATAAGCATTTAAGTAAAGAGAGCAATAACAGCTAGAAGAGGAAATCTTATAAGCCATTAATTCTCAGGCAAATCAAGATGAGATCTTTAATAAAAATAATTTAATGAACTTCTCGGTTCTTTAATTATTCACACAACAACTGAAAACAGTAGGATAAGTTATAAACTATTAATTTATGGCAGGACAAGCACAATCATAATGCATCTTTCTACAATTAAAATTGTAACCAAGAGTCAATTGATGAAAGCCTCCATTATTGAAAACCACAGAATTTGCTTGATAGGAATAGGTGTAAGCAAATACAAAATTCTTATAATCAACACCTACGAAAGGCGTGAAATATTGTAATTTCTGACTACTTACTCCCACTCCATTTGTAAATTCGGCTCCATCTAAACTCCTTCGATAAGAAATGCCTCCCCATAATTTTCCAAAGTCCATATCTTTATAAATTTTTGCATTGAGATCAATTGAAGATTCCTTAGTGCCGTCTCTATATAAGAATAAAATGGAAGGCTCGTAGCTCCACTCACTGCCATATTTTTTAAAAACATTCCCAGCGCTAAACAATAAGGTTCTTAAATTATCAAACTTAAAAATACCGTTCGCATTGGCATTGATACCATCATTATTAAGTACATTTTTTACCGTGGCATGCGCGTAAAAGTTTATAAAATGATATGAGAATCCGAAATCGAGATTGAAATTGGTAGCACTTTGTTCTATTCCTGAAATTAAAGGATCATAACCCTCATTCAAAAAGGACGTTTCATCTAATTTATACTGAATAGCACCAGCACTCAATCCAAAAGACAACATATTCAAATCAATTTCATTACGTGAAAACATTAAGTGATGTGCATAGGTAAGATAAGCGCCTGTTTGAGAATGGTAACCGTTTTTATCATTATAGACAATGGCTCCAACGGCAGATTGAGATTCGCCAATACGGCTATTGATACTAAAAGTCTGCAATGCTGGGGCATTATCCTGACCAAACCATTGCTTACGTGCGGTCAATCTTATCTTGGCACAGTTTGCAACTCCTGCCATGGATGGATGAATTAAATAATAATTATCGGTCAAGTAATCGGAGTAGATTGGCAATCCTTCTTGCGCTTGACTAACTTGTGTTAATAATATTGCAAATGCTATTAAGCAAAACTTCTTAAATTTCATACTCTATGGTCTTTTCAATGTAGTCTGGGGCCTCTCACATTGCTTGAGCAGCTTTCTAAATTTGTCAAATATATAAATTTTTTAAGCGTTGTCCCTCATTTAGGTTGCCAATATTCAACGAATTGTCTTCCATCTCTTTATTGACATCTGAAGTTCGTCTTGCCTGTCAAGAGCTCTATTTTAGCCCCGTACAATGACTAATTTTACCATTCGTTTAAATGTTATTCATAGTTCATATATCCTCAAACATCTTATCGTATAGAAACCCATTTTCAATTAATAGATGACTCAAGGATGATTCCATAGAAAGTAAGTGGTTCCAAAATATATAATCTTAAAAAACCATCGAAGTTTCATGTAAACACCGCTTTTTCGATCTGTTTGAGATTAACAACATCCCAACTAAAATAGACCGTTTTACCCTTTACTTTCCTTATTTTTGCATAAAGAAAAGAACCCATGGAAAAGATCACAATTTCAATTCAGACCACTAGTAATCCAAGCATCTTAAAATTTGAAGCGGACCAGTTTTTAACGAATCACGAGAGTTTCGAATTTAATAATATTGATGAAGCCAAGGCCTCACCATTAGCACAGCAGCTATTTTATCTTCCTTTTATAAAAAAAGTATATATTTCTGGAAATTTCATTGCCTTAGAACGTTATGACATAGTTGAATGGGAAGACGTACAAGAAGAGGTTGCCCAACAAATTGAGGAGTATATCAACGATGGAAATTTGGTTGTAACCGAAGATCAAGTAAAAAAGAAAGTCCCTTCTGCAGTATATGCTGAAAGCACGCCAAATCCATCAGTTTTAAAATTTGTAGCCAATAGAAAATTAGTAGCTACCTCCTATGAATTTGTTTCTATTGAAGATGCCAAATACTCGCCCTTAGCTACTGAATTATTCCATTTACCGTTTGTTAGAAGTGTGTTTTTTGATGAGAACTTTATCTCTATTACAAAACATGACAATGCAGAATGGGGTGAGATCACTACATCATTAAGAGAGTTTCTCCAGAATTATATGGACAGCGGCAAGGATATTATTTTGGCAAACGCTCCAAAAGCGCTTAAAAAGACTAACGATCAAGTTGAAGCCGCATTTGAAAATTATGACGATATTTCCAAAGAAATCATTACTATTCTCGAGGAATATGTAAAACCTGCGGTAGCAAGCGACGGAGGGAATATTGAATTCAGGTCCTATGACCCGGAAACGAAAGAAGTAAAGGTCATTTTGCAAGGCGCGTGTAGCGGCTGTCCATCATCTACCTATACTTTAAAAAATGGGATTGAGAATATGCTCAAGGAAATGCTCAAGGGCAAAGTCCTTACAGTAGAAGCCATAAATGGTTAATTTTTAATTTATAATCCCTATCTTTAAAGGTATTAGTAAATTATTAATTTAAAATCTATAAGAATGGCAGTTTTAAAAGTTATTGAAATATTAGCGAGCTCAGATAAAAGCTGGGAAGATGCGGCAAGACAAGCAGTCAAACACGCTTCAGAAACAGTTAAAAATATTAAGTCTGTATATGTAAAGGACCAAAGTGCGACCGTCAACAACAGCGAGATCTCACAATTCAGGGTCACTTTGAAAGTAACATTTGAAGTTCACTAAAATATAGAATAGCGCTTTAAAAAGCGCTATTTTTTTATTTATGAATTCTTTATCTCTAATGCTCTGAGGCCTTGTTGCCCCGGAGCATTTTTATTTTCCCATTTTAGAAATGTTTTTATGGACAACCCCCAAAGCCTCAAAATTTTTGGGATTAAAATCAAAAGCATTTGCTGAAGACACGAAAGTATTAACTGCCAACCAAGGATTATATAACGGTTAATTAGCTGTAGGTTTAGTGTTTTCCATAATTATTGATTCTTTTCTCTTTAAAATTTTCTTTTCCGTTTGATTTATAATAGCAGGTATTTGCGGCGCGTATTTCATAATAAAATTAAACTTTTTTATTTACAATCGCTTTCTGCCCTGATTGGCTTTGCTTCCCTAATGTTTTCATAAAACGTTGTACGAATAGTACTTTCCTTTTGAGATTGAATAACTTTGCACTCTATTAATAAAAAATAATATATCATTGGATTTAACACATTGGATTGAAAGAGGATACGACCTGTTATTAATTTATGGTCCAAAATTACTTGCCGCTATCCTAATTTGGATTGTAGGATCTTGGGTAATTAAGTTACTTCTAAAAGGCTTTTATAAAGTGATGGAAAAAGGCCACTATGATTTAAGCCTTAAACAATTTCTTATCAACCTTTCGAATTGGGCTCTTAAAATAATTCTAGTTATTGTTGTACTGAGCACCGTGGGTATTGGGACTACATCATTTGCCGCAATACTGGCGGCGGCCGGTTTAGCGGTTGGACTCGCATTGCAAGGTTCTTTGGCTAATTTTGCTGGAGGCGTTCTAATTTTGATCATAAAGCCTTTTAAAATTGGCGATTTCATCAGTGCACAAGGAATTGAAGGAACGGTGAAGGAAATTTCTATTTTTAATACCCAGATTTTAACCTTCGGAAACCAACTCGCTATAATTCCAAATGGTAAATTATCCAACGATAATATCCTTAATTATACATCAGAAGGCATACGCAAAGATGCCATTACGTACCGCATCAGTTATGACAGCGATATGAAACTCACGAAGGACATTATTTTGAAAATGGTTAATGAACAGCCTCAGGTTCTACAAGATGAAGACAAGCAGCCGATGATAGTTGTCACAGAATTAGCTGAAAGTTCGGTTAATCTGTCATTACGCTTTTGGGCTAGAAATGAAGATTTCTGGAATTTACACTGGCTATTTTTAGAAGAAGGAAAAACCCGTTTGGAAGCTGAAGGTATCGTTATACCCTTTCCACAACGTGATGTTCATTTAAACAAAGAAGATTAAGATTTATTCCCTATAAAATCCTTTAAATAAAAGGGCTCAAAATAAGCGACATTTTCTAGGTCGTTTTTTTTGTATTTATGATCCGCCAATTTACCCATTTCTTTTGCGGATGGAAGTTTGTTTTCAACAAAAATGGCATTTGGGTGTGTTATGATCTGCATCGTCTTCTCAACGCCATTGCCTATAAAATAGACTTTGCCCGCTTCTAAAAAATCGTCAAAACTGTGTGCTTCTAAAATCTGAGCTTCAATAGCTCTAATTTGGTTATGATCCTTATCATACACAGAAGCATAAACCTCCATGCGCCGTGCGTCAAGCATAGGTACAATACATCCAGAATCAATAGTTAACTGATGTGACAAGGACTCTAAAGTATCCACTGAAATCAAAGGTTTATCCAGGGCAAAACACAATCCTTTTACAGCAGAAGCACCAATACGCAAGCCTGTATAGGAACCAGGTCCTTTGCTTACCGCAAAGGCATCAACATCTTGGGGTTTCAAATTAGCTTCCTTTAAAACCCCGTCAATAAACAGATGCAAGGATTCGGCATGTGAATAATTAGAATTGTAATCCTCTTTCAAAAACAACATCTCTCCTTCTTTAGAAAGAGAGACGGAACAATTGGTTGTAGCGGTTTCAATATTGAGTATATAGGACACTTTCGAATTTTTTAAAAGCTATTTATTTTTGGCCTCATCTGCACCTTTCACTTCTATCTTATCTCCCGAGTTCAAGGTTTTTGAGACCACATTATATGGACCAGTGATGATCACATCACCAGCTTTTAAGCCAGATAATATTTCAATATTGGTATCATCTTGAATACCTGTTTTCACGACTCTCAATTTGGCTTCATCATTATTTTTTACAAATACGCACTCAAACTTTTCTTCGTTTTGAGGTTTTTGAGAAACATCTTCTTT
Organism: Flavobacteriales bacterium; assembly: GCA_038243395.1. Classification (GTDB taxonomy): domain Bacteria; phylum Bacteroidota; class Bacteroidia; order Flavobacteriales; family Flavobacteriaceae; genus Gelidibacter. The sequence goes on from JBBSRC010000018.1 coordinate 9,416, forward strand.
ATCAATTTCATTTTTACCACCCGATTTTTTAACGGAAGAGGTATCTGTTTTGATCACGATGGCACTTATTGGAACGCTAACAATATCCTTTCTCTTATTGGTAATAATATCAACAGTTGCTGTCATCCCAGGACGAAAAGGCGAGTAATTCTCTCCCTTACCTTCCATCAAATCTTGATAAGAGTCTTTTAGAATACTCACTTTTACTTTGAAATTAGTTACCTGGTCTGCCGTAAGAGCACCTGCCGCAGAATTAGCTATGGCAGTCACGACACCCTTAAATTCCTTTTTAAGATAGGCATCAACCTCAACAATGGTAGCATCGCCTATTTGCACTTTGACAATATCATTTTCATTCACATCAATTTCAACTTCCATATTGTTCAAATTGGCCACTCTCAAAATTTCTGTACCTGCCATTTGCTGGGTTCCCACCACACGTTCGCCAAGTTCCACATCTAACTTAGAAATGGTACCGCTCATCGGCGCATAAATGGTTGTTCTGTTCAAGTTATCTTTAGCTTCATTTACAGAAGCTCCAGCACTCTGCACGTTGTAATAAGCCGACTGTTGACTTGCTTGTGCAATTTCATATCCAGAAACCGCTTTATCCCATTCTGATTTTGAGATAATTCCTTTTTCAAAAAGTTGTTGGTTACGATCATAGCTCAGTTTGGCTTCTCTTAAGGAGGCTTCTGCCTGTTCCAAACCTGCTTTTATATTTTGGTAGGTTGCTTGACTTCTATTTACGGCTGATTGAATAAGGTCGGGATTGACTCTTACTAACAAGTCTCCTTTATTAACCTGCTGACCTTCCTTAAATGGCAAGTTTATAATTTCTCCTGAGACTTCACTTGATATCTTCACTTCAACCTCTGGCTGAATTTTGCCTGTAGCTGAAACTTTCTCAACAATATCCATAAGCATCACTTTTTGAGTTTCAACCTCCTTAAAATTGCCTGTTTTACCAAACCAGCCTGATTTTTTACCAACAATCAATACCAAGATGAGTAGGACTATGGTGGATATTAAAATTATTAGTGTATTTTTTCTCATAACGGTTGGTTTATAATAGTGTCTTAATTAGAATTTTAATTCCATCGCAGGAATACCAAAATAGAGCTCAAGAACTTTTAATTTAAAAATATAATCATATTTAGCGCGGTTGAGTTCAATATTAGCATTGTCATATTTTACTTTGGATTGACTAAATTCGAAGGCATTGGTTAGGCCCACATCGTAGCGTTCTTTAGCATAATTATAAGCCAATTCCTGAGATTCAACTGCAGATTCTGCTGCTTCAAAAGATTTAAGTGCGCCGTTAGCATCAACATAGGCTTGATATACAGTTGACTCAAGGTCTAATTGTGCCTGTTCTAATTGATTTTTGCTTTTTAATAGATTGATCTCATTCCGTTTGACATTGGCTTTGGTACTAAAACCATTAAGTATAGGAATATTTAAAGAGAATCCATAAGAAATACCATCATTCTGTGACAACTGATCTATAAATGGATCTGCTCCAACAATGCGGGTAACCGAATTTTGAAATTCGCCAATGACCGATTGCCCTGTTCCTTCTACAATACCAATTTCTCTTATAATTATTGGATTATCTGGATCGATATCTTGATAAAAAGAGGTCGCATCTGAGTATCTCGTGTCATAACCAAAAAAAGCTTGAAGTGTTGGATAATAAGAACTTTTAGCAATTTGAACATCTTTTTCTGCCAGTTCAACATTTTGTTCTGCAATCTTTATTTCCGCTCTATTTTCTTTTGCATTTTCAATAACTTCATAAACGGTTTTATCAGAAATTCCATCATCTACAATATCATAGCCTTCGTCTTCAATATCAAAATTTTGATAGTCTTTAATCAATAGCAATTGAGCCAAACTAATCAATGATACCTGAATAGCATTTTCCGCGTTAACAATAGCCTGTCTTTCACTGGCATCATTCGCTCTGATCTCTAAGATGTCTCCTTTAGGTAACACGCCAGCATCCACCAAATCTTGAGTTCTTTTTAATTGATCTATAGTTACCGAGTTTTGCGAGGTTAGCACTTTCAAATTGGCTTTATTAAGAATAACTTGTAAATAGTTATTCGCTACAAACAACGAAATATCATCTTCCATCTTGGTCAACCTAAACTGTGAGGCAAGTTTTGAGATCTTGGCACGTTGCATCTGTTTAAAATTCTTTAAACCATCAAATAACGTGTACCCCATGCTCACTCTTCCTGTTGCAGACATGAAAGTGGTGGTTTGTGCATTATTAGTCAAGGGGCTAAAACTTAAACCAGTATTCTCTGATATACCGGCACTCAGATTAACACTTGGCAAAAAATTACCAATGGCCTGTAAGTTTTCAAGATCTGATAACTCAACGTCCAGTTGACTTTGCTTTACGGAAATGTTGTTTTCTAAAGCGTAGGCCACACATTCTTTAAGTGTCCATTTTTTTTCTTGTGCCTGAGAAGCTATGGCTAATAAGACGAAAATTATAAGGAAAGATTTTTTCATAATTAAAATATAAGTCTATGAATCATTTGAAGTGTTACAGTCAAAACAAATTATTTCTTTTTAGCATAGTCTGGAATGCCCTGAACTTGGTTCCAAACTTTTATTTTATCTGATTTATCAATACCACTTTTCACCTGGACAAAAATTCCATCACTAATCCCCAAATCCACATCGCGACGTTCAAATTTTTGATCGCCCACCATGATTTCAACAAAAGGTTTTTTTGTTTGTGGATCAAACTGAATTAAAGCTTCCTTAACGGCCAAAACGTTTTCTGCTTTTTCCAAAATTATAGAGGCATTAGCACTTAATCCTGCTCTAATAAATGTAGAGTCAATAGATTTTATAGTTCCTTTAATGGCAAACTGGATGGCGCCATTTTCTGCTACACCTTTAGGAGCGATATAGTCCAATACAGCCTCAAATTTTTTGTCTTCAATGGCACCTACTGTGATTTCAAGTGGCAAGCCCTCTTTAATTTTACCTACTTCACTTTCATCAACCTTACCTTCAAAAATCATTCTTTTGACATCAGCCAGGGAAGCGATAGAAGTTCCTTCATTAAAGTTATTGGCTTCAATAACCTGGTTTCCGGCCTTAACAGGCACGTCCAATACCATTCCTGATACAGTTGCCCTAACTTGAGTCTGTGCAATATTGCCCAATCCGCTGGTGGTACCGGTTTTAACAATATCATAGTTTTGACGTGACGAACCTAAGCCAATTTCAGCCTGTTCGACGGTTTGCTTTGTTTGTAAATAAGTGTTTTTGATAACTTCAAACTCGTTTGAAGAAATCACACCTTTATCAAACAGGGCTTTTTGACGGTCATAATTGGTTTGTTGCGTTTGCAGATTAATCTTTGCCGTTTGTAACGCGATTTGGCTAGAAGAGATTGAACTCTGAGCGCTCGCTAAGGATGATACATTAGGAATCACACGAATTTGAGCAATCAAATCACCTGATTTGACGTACTCACCTGCTTCAATAAATACTTCTTCAATCACTCCAGAAATATTGGATTTAATAAGCACTTCATCTTTTGGAACAATATTTCCCGTGGCCACTGTTTTCACGATAATAGTTTGTTCAACTGGCGTGTCAGTGGTGTAAACTATTGGATCTTGTTGATTTTTTTTGTACAAATAAATTAAGGCTATTGCAAACATTGCAACGATGAGTCCTAGGATGATGACTGTTTTTGTTCTTTTCATTTGATAGTTATAATTGTTTTTTAATGGACAAATGACACATTTTCCCATTATTTATATTCAATACTTTAAAAATATAATGGTGTTTCACTAGTTACTATATATGACTTATTCTATTCTTAGAGCGTCGACCGGTTTCATTTTAGTGGCACTATTAGCCGGAATCAAACCAGCCAAAACACCAGACACAACGAGTATAAAAAGTGCGATAAAAACGACTGACATACTAACACTGGGGTTCGCAAAATTTTCTACAGGCCCACTCGTATCCAAAGCATAATTGAGTCCCCAAATAACGGCAGCGGCAAATGTAATACCAACCATTCCCGATAAAATGGTAAGAATCAAACTTTCTTGTAAAATCTGTGATTTGATTGTCCACGGTGAAGCGCCCAAGGCTCTTCGTACTCCAATTTCCTTGGTGCGTTCCTTTACTACAATGAGCATAATATTACTTATCCCTATAATACCTGACATTAATACTAAGGCGCCTACAAAGTAACCAACAAAACCTAAAATCGAAAATAAACCATTGACCCGACCAAATGCTTCTGAAAGATCAAAGTTACCTATGGCACGCTCGTCTTCTGGAGCTACCTTGCGCCTGCTTTTTAAAGTTTCTAAAATCTGAGGCTTAAGTGTGGTTATGTTTGTTCCATCCACCGCCGTCACTGCTAGCCATCCCACATTATCCGCAAAATTGAAGGCTTGTCCGAAAGTCGTAAATGGCACAAAAATAGTATTGGCGTCCTCTTCTTTATCTCCCTGGCTATTGCTCACTTTAAAAGTTCCGATAACCATAAAATTCACTCCGTTTACTTTGATATAAGTTCCTAAAGCGCTTTCACCTTTATCATAAAGTCCTTTTACCACGCCGGTTCCAATTACGCATACTTTTCTGTTAGCATTGATATCCGAGTAACTTACAAAACGACCTGCAACGATATCCATTGGCTGTTGTTTTATAAATTCAGGATAATCGCCATTAACTTGATAAGCACCTGTTTTTGTCCCTCTAACAACATTATTGTCGCCACTATAACCTCCCAATTGGTTACGAGGAGACACATATTTTAGTTGTGGAAAATCATTTTTTAGAGCAGTGACATCGTCCAACTTAAAATTGAAACGTCGCCCTTTTGGAAGACCTTTATAAGGTTTTGAGGTTTGTTGTGTCCAAATAAACATTGAATTGGTGGCAAAATTACCAAAACCAGCGGTTACCCCATTTCTAAGTCCGTTGGTCAACGCCAATAAAAGCACTAAGATGGTAATACCCCAAAACACACCGAAGGCGGTCAAAAAAGTTCTAAACTTATTGGCGTTTAAAGCCTCCAAAATTTCATCCCAACGGTCTCTGCTAAACATACTATTCGTCTCTTAGTGCTACAATGGGTTTAATTTTGGCTGCACGATAAGCTGGCACAAATCCTGCGATAGCCCCTGCGAACACTAAAACAAATACAGTGGTCAAAGCGGTATTAAAATCAACTTGAGGGTATTTTATGAAATCACTTTCTATGAGCGGCCCTACGACTTCCAAAAGCCCCAAACCAGCAACAAGCCCGAAGAGTCCAGAAAACAAAGTCACAAAAACGGATTCTTGTAAAATCATCCCAACAATAGACATGGGTTCCGCACCTAAAGCTTTACGGATACCAATCTCTTTCGTGCGTTCCTTCACAATAATCAGCATAATATTACCAACACCAACCACCCCGGCGATGATGGTTCCAATACCAACAAACCAGAATACTGCTTTAATGGTATCCACCAAAGAATAAATTTTTCGGGCTTCCTCCAGCGTATTATTTACATTAATGGCACTCACATCATCAGGAGCGATAATATGTGTTTGCTTGAGATCACTTTCAATACCTAACGACATTTGTTCGGAAAGCTTGACAGCATCATCAAAATTATCTGACATCTTAACCGTGTAGGTCATATTTCTGATATCATTACCACCATTGAACGCCTTTTGGGCTGTCGTAATCGGCATCATGACTTTACTTTCATCACGCTCGCCTCCTGGATCAAAAAAGACACCTATCACTTTAAAATTAATACCATATAACGAAATATCCTCACCTATGGGATCTTGCCCTTTAAAAAGATCTTGACTTACCTTGTTTCCGATAACAGCTACCTTTTTATTACCCATTACATCAGAATGGTTTAAAAACCGTCCCTGACTTATGTCTGCATTCTCAATAAATTGGTTGTCGGGCATCACGCCCTGAATTCTATAGTTACCAGATTCGTTTTTGTAGTTGACCAAACCACCCCATATAGTATAAAAAGCGGATTTGTATTCTATATCATCATCGTATCTAGTAGCAATATCGGTAAAGTCATCGTTTTTAAGCTGGATCCGTCTTCCAGGATTCAGACCTTTAAATTCTTTTGTAGTGACACCGGTCCATATTGAAATACTATTGGCAGCATCTTTTTCGAACTGTGAGGTCACGCCATTTTGAATCCCCGAACTAAAGCCGAGGAGAATAACTAAAATAAAGATTCCTGATGCCACGGAAAGACCCGTAAGAAATGTGCGGAGTTTGTTTTTACTTAAGGTTTCAAAAATTTCCTGCCAACGTTCAATTTCAAACATATTGAGAAGCTCTAATTTGTTCGACTAAGTTGTCATTAATGATCAGCCCATCTTTCAAATTGACAATACGTTTAGTCATATTGGCGATATCTGGCTCATGTGTGACGATCAAAATAGTTTTTCCGTCGTCATTAATGCCTTGAATAAGTTCCATAACCTCATGAGAGGTTTTGGTATCTAAGGCGCCTGTAGGTTCATCAGCCAATAATACTTTTGGATCACTTGCCAAAGCTCTGGCAATAGCAACACGTTGTTTTTGTCCTCCAGATAATTCATTTGGTAAATGATGTGACCAAGGTGCTAACCCGACCTTATCCAGATAATACATCGCCCTTTCCACACGCTCTTTACGCGGGACACCTTGATAATATAATGGCAGTGCCACATTATCCAAAGCCGATTTATAGTTGATTAAATTAAAGGATTGGAAGATAAATCCTAAAAATTTGTTTCTGTAATTTGCCGCAATTTTCTCATTGAGATTCTTAATTGGCACGTTATCTAAAGTATAAGAACCCTCATCAGCTTCATCCAACATCCCTAAAATATTCAAAAGCGTCGATTTACCTGAACCAGAAGATCCCATTATTGATACGAGTTCACCTTCTTTTACTTCAAAATTAATTCCCTTTAACACATAAAGTGAATTATTCCCCATGTGATAGGACTTGTGTAAATCTTTAATTTGAATCATATTAAAACGCTTAGTATTGCAATGTTACATAAATCAAGGCTCGATTTATATTAACGAATTGTTAAGACTTATCCAACCAATTTATATTTAGACTGATAAAAATGAAATATGTTACAGTGCAATTGTATTTATATTTCTTTCTTATTTCTAAATCTCGTAAAAATTGCAATTCCAATACCTCCAATAAGAACATAAGGGATGATCATCAAGTACACAATGCCATCATTAACACCTTTAGCAGTAGATTGGCCTTCTTCACTTTCCAAAACGGCACGACACATGGCACATTGCGCATTAGTGGTCATAAAGGTAAATATAGAAAAGACGACAAAAAGGATTCGTTGTTTCATTTTAGATATAATAAGGTGAAATCATAATATAAATAATCACTCCGGATACGGCCACGTATAACCACATCGGAAACGTGATTCTTGCTATTTTTTTATGGCGCTCAAAATTGTTGGTAATTGCGCGAACATAGGTAATCAACACAAAAGGAATAATAATTATCGATAAGAGTATATGGGTAATTAAAATAAAAAAATACACAGACCTCATAGCTCCCTCTCCACCGTAAGATGTAGAATCACTGGTCATATGATACGCCACATACATCATCAAAAAAACAACAGAACAAGCAATCGCGGTGGTCATCAAAGTTTTGTGCACTGAGATGTTCTTGTTTTTAATGGCTATAAATGCACCTATTAAAAGCAATGCTGTCAATCCGTTGATGGTCGCATAAATAGGCGGCAAAAACGTTAAGGGTTCCACATCAAAACCCAGCTTCCGTAAGTTAACACCAAACAGTCCACCGACAATCAAAGGGATCATAATGGAAAGTACCACAATCCATTTGTTATATTTCTTTTCCGCTGCTCTATTAATGGTCTCCATTATTCTTTCAACAACTTTGCGATGTCCTGTTTTAACATTGTGATTTGTTGCTCCATTCCTTCTTCATCAACTTTTTCTTCTTCAGATATGATCCCATTATAATAAATAATAGGACTGCCTTGAGTATCAGATCTCGATCTAATAAAGCCCTTTTTATCAATGAGAGCAAAATTACCTGAATGTTCAAACCCGCCATCTACACTTTCATCTTTAGCCGTATAAAGATAAAATCCTTCATTGGCCAATTTGTAAATCTTATCGTGATCACCAGTCATCAAATGCCAATTAGGATTCGTTATCCCATTTTCTTCTGCGTAAGCCTTTAATACTTCAGGTGTATCAGTGTCGGGAGTAATGGAAAAAGAAGCAATTCCGAAATCCTTTTCATTAGGAAAGGTGTTCTGAATTTCTACCATATTTGCGTTCATTTTAGGGCAAATGGATGGGCACGTGGTAAAAAAGAACTCCAACACATATACTTTCCCTTCATAGTCTTTGTTGGAAACTGTCTTCCCATTCTGATCTGTAAAACTAAAGTCAGGGACTTTTTTTCGCACGCCATTCAGTTCTATAAAGTTTAAATCGGAAAGGTTTCCAGGTCTTTTCTTTGGATTCAGATTAATATCTTCACTTCTGCTTTCATCTCTTACGACATCTTCATTACTGACTCTATCAATAATTTTTGGAACGAAGTAAATTCCAAATAACAATACAATAAATGAAACTCCTACATAGGAATAATTAGTTTTCTTGCTCATCAGTAATTCCTTTTAATTCGTTAGCGCGTCGTGTTGACGAGTCAGGATTTCCTCTGCGTTTATCTCTGTACTCTGTAAATAAGACACGTATATCTTCACTCATTTTATTCTTAAGAATTGCCACTTCGACACAATCATAAGAAGTTAAATCATATGACGGAATATTATTCTCTAGTTCCCTTTCGGTTCTGTCATCTAAACGGCCACGTTGTTTAAGGTCTCCATCAACAATAAATACGCTCGAAGTCGAAAGATTTCCATCTAGCGGTTGATAGGATTTTAAACCATCATAGAGTTTCTGTGTATCATTGTCATCCAGAAACACAAAATGCCAATATTTTAAATCTTCATGCGATTCAATTTCTCTTTTCAAGGCCGGAAGATCTTCTTTTCCTTCAGGTGAAAGAAATACAATGATTTGAAAGCGTTTAAAGCCTTTAAACTTATTATAGATTAATTCTTTTAAATTAGACGCTACAGTGGCTCTCTCTAATGGTTTTTTACCAAAAAAAGCCAATACCGAAATATGATCTTCTAGTTGTTGCTCACTAATTGTTTTAATTTCCTTTACATCCTCTTTTATCACATCAAGGGCCAGGTAATTGTGTTTGGCAGGATAAAGCATCAATAAAAAAGCTACTGGAAGAAAAAACAATATGACCAGAACGGCATAACGTTTAACAAGTTTTATATTCATTTAAGAAAATTTTCATGATTTATTAGCTCTAAATAGCCATTTCATCAATAAATATGCACTAAAACAGATAAGTGCAAAAATAAAAAAGACGGTTCAAATAACCGCCTTATTATGTATGTTTAACACTATAATTATACTCTTGTGATAGAAAAGATCTCTTAAAAATTAGTCTTCACAAATCCATTAGAAAAAACACCTTCTATATAGTCTCCTTCTTGCAGAAGAATAAATACCAAATAGGCTATTAAGAATACTGCGGTCCATACCACCATCCGTCTTAAACTTGCGGTTTCATCGCGCATGTGCATAAAATCCCATGTAATATAGTACGCTTTAACTACGGTCAAAATAATAAAAATCCAGTTAAGAGCCTTCATGCCTAACACTTGACCCATAAACATTTCTGGTTTATAAATACCTAACAGGACCTCAATTGCCGTTACTATGGACAAAAAGATTAAAACTCCCCATATTTTTTGGATATTGGACTTGAACTTAAGGGTCCCTCTGAATATTGCTAATTTATGTGCTTCTGCTGCCATATTAAAAATAAGTTATCTAAAATTATACTAAGTAGAAGAATGTAAATACAAACACCCAAACTAAATCAACGAAATGCCAATACAATCCAACCTTTTCGACCATCTCATAACTGCCTCTACGTTCATACGTTCCAACAAGCACGTTAAAGAATACGATAATGTTCAACAAGATCCCAATCGAAACGTGGAATCCGTGGAAACCTGTGATGAAGAAAAAATAGTTTGCAAATAAAGGTGCGCCATATTCGTTTTGGATCAGGTTTGCTCCTTCTACGACATTTTTGCCTTTAGTTTCTAATTCTCTGAGTGATTCACTACGCGATAAAACAGTTTTATGACCATCCTCTCCAGTATACGTAGTTCTTAATAGAATGCCATCGTTTGCTTTAAATCCTGCCACAACCTCTTCGAAAGTAAAGCTCGTTGGCGATTTTTCACCCATAAACCAAATACCATCTTTTTTCATATGTTGTACGCGTTCAGTAGCTTCTCCCGCAACTGCAAAATCCTTTAATGCAACACGATTCCCTTCAACATCTACAAAGTGCAAGATATTACCTCCATGAGTTCCAACCGCACCATAATCTCCTTTAATGAATGTAGACCATTCCCACGCTTGTGAACTTAAGAAAACCAAGCCACCCATTACGGTCAGGAACATATACAAGCTGACTTTAGCTTTGTTCATATGATGTCCGGCATCAACCGCCAATACCATTGTAACGGACGACATGATCAATATGAAAGTCATAAAGGCCACGAAAATCATCGGATAATTACCGTGTATAAAAGGAACGTGTGTAAATACGTCATCCGCAATTGGCCAAGAATCGGCAAACTTAAATCTTGAAAAGCCGTAGGCTGCTAGAAATCCAGTAAAGGTCAACGAGTCTGACGTGAGGAAAAACCACATCATCATTTTTCCATAACTCGCTTTTAATGGCTCAATACCTCCACCCCAACGCTTATTTTCTTCACTAGTGTTCGCGACAGTCGTATCCATATGTAGTGATCAGTTATTTAGTTTAAAAAGTTGCACAAAAATAATCAATTAATTCATCTAAAGAAACATCCTCATTAAATTTTGAGGCACCTTAGGTAATGCTCAATACAGTTGCAAGTTAAGTTTGATAAAAAAGACTCAGCAATTATCCTACAAAATATAAAAATAAAAAGAGATATACCCACAGTACGTCAATAAAATGCCAAAATGTTGCTGCAAGTTCAAAACCCAGCATGTGATCCGCATTATACTTTTGTTTAAAATGATTATAAATTACAACCAAAATGCAAACTAGTCCTACGACAACGTGAACTATATGCACCATGGCTATCAAATAAATGTACGACATGGTCACATTACTCGTAGGTCCGGTAAAATTATAACCCATGTCAATAATTTGATTAAAGCCTATGAATTGATTGGTAATAAAAGCAATTCCCAAAGCCAAAGTCACAAACAACCATGTTGTGGTCAACTGTCTTTGATTATTTTTGAGTGCTTTATTAGCTAACATAAATGTCACGCTACTAAGCAACACAACAATTGTACTTACTATAAAAGCATTTGGCAATTGAAAATCGTTCAGCCAATCCTCTCTGGTGCTACTTACCACAAATGCGCTAGTCCATCCTGCAAAGGACATGATGAGCGAAATAATTCCAAACCAGAGCATCATCTTTTTTGCTCTGTTGTGTTTTTCCTGAAAGGTTCCTTGTGTAAAATCCATACTATCTTATAAATTTATCTGCAACGTAAACAATCTGCAATAGGGTAATATAAATCACACTGGCATACATTAATTGTTTGGCTGCTTTCTCTGTTCGATTTTTAAATAATTGCATTGCATAATATATCATGACTAAACCAAGTCCGAATACAAGGACCGCAGCTAGAACAGACAATTTTAAATCTCCAGTGATGCCTAACACAGGAACAATAGATACTAATACTGTCCAAACGGAATATATAATGATTTGCGTTGCAGTGCCTTTGTCACGTTTACCGGTTGGAAGCATAAAAAATCCACCTTTCTCATAATCGTCATACAAGAACCATCCAATCGCCCAAAAATGAGGAAATTGCCAAAAGAATTGTATAGCGAATAAGGTCCCCGGTTCAATCCCAAAAGCATCTCGTGCCGCCACCCACCCCAACATAAAAGGAATGGCGCCAGGTATAGCACCCGCAAAAACAGATAATGGTGTTTTAGTTTTTAAAGGCGTGTAAATACTGGTATATAAAAAGATGGAAATGGCGCCGTACATTGCAGTGCGCGGATTAATCACATAGAGAGTGGCAATCCCGAGAATAGTAAAAATGATCGCCATCATAAAAGCTGACTTGACTGAGATCCGTCCTGCCGGAACAGGTCTGTTTTTTGTACGGTCCATAAGCGCATCCAAATCACGTTCAATAATTTGATTGTACATATTGGAAGCACCGACCATAAAATATCCCCCAAAAGCCAATAACACTACAACGCCCCACTCAATTGTTTCCGCTCCTAACAAATAGCCAGCTAATGCAGAAAACACGACACTTACAGATAATCTCATCTTTGTTATTTCCTTGAAATCAGAAATAATTGAGACACTTGATAAAGAAGAATTTATTGTCGCCAACTGGTCTTAAATTTTTGCTTTTAATTGCGAGTGCAAAGATACTTTGAAAATTGGTTTTGAGCAATTCAATTAATGATTAAATAAAATTCTAAAAGTCTTCTGATGCTTGAGATAAGTGAAGAAGATTATTAGAATAAAAATTTGCTCAAAGATTTTGAGAATTTCTCTAGAATGAAATATGGTGTTTTACGGTTATTTTTAGGAATATTTAAGTAGCTCTCATCAGCATGAAGGAGAGACATTTCTACCGAAACAAATAGTAATGCTTGTCATGTTTTCTCTAACCAACATTGAAAAAATTTGCGCCTTAAAAAAGAAACTTTCAAAAATTAGTGAAATTTTTGCCGAAGTTTATCTTGAGCAGTTTCGATTTGCCTAAACTCAAGTGCTAGAAATCATAGTACCAATTGAAAAGATCAGTCTTTACACCCAAATTGAACCAAACTGTGCTGCTTTGAAAAGTCGTTGCTGTATCGGCTTCTGGATTGAAGTTCCTGAAACTTATATTGGTAAATACTTTTAAATGACTCACGGGATTAATTACATAGCCGCCTTGCAACTCGGCATTAAAAGTATTGGTTTTATTACCCTGGCCAATTTTTATTCCGGTATTGAAAGGGCGTTCATTGTAATTTCTATATACATTACCGCCATAACTAAAATCATCCGTACCATCGTTGAAATCGAAACCTCGTGTCCCAAAAATAAATTTAGCATCGGCATACCACCGTTCATAATTGTAATGCCCAATGATGATGAACTCCCTGAAATTAGCACCCCATAAATGCGCCATGGGCTGATTGCTATGTGCGTAATTATTAACGATGGTATTATGAGAATAAGTGTAAGGACGCACTTGGTTATACTCCAGCTGCAACATTAAATTGTCAACTTTAAAGGCATCATAATATTTGGCTCCTAACTGATATCCAAATTTATTTTTCCAGCTTTTATCACCCGCTTTGACGTGCTCCAACGAAAACTCATCCAAGATAAATTGTCCGTACAGATTAACTTTGTTGTTCCATTTGTATTTTGCAGAAGCTCCTACGACAGCATTTCCAGAACCCTGACCCGATTCAAATTCTATAGCCCTGAAGAAAATGATGGGATTAAGGTAATTGATATCAAATCCTCTGCCATTGGTGTCCGTCCACATCACGGACTCAAAAAGGCCAATATTAAGACGCTTGGACACGTTCCAACTCAAATAATGATTGGCCATATATTTGGTTAAAAACGCTTTGTCTTCAATTACTGCATCACGCACATCCCGCAACCACATCCACGTGTTGGTATATTTTATTTTCCAGAAGTTGGTGTTTAACTTTAAAAAAGTATGCGGACTTGCCACATCACTTTGAAATAAAGATCGATAGCCATCCCCGATAAAATTTTTCCCATGGCCAAATTGTACATTGATGAAATTTGCGGGTGCATAGGACAAATAAGCATCCGCTACCGGATAATCATACGCATCTTCTTTGAATCGTTTACCAATGCCACGTCCAGGAATAATAGCAGGATCTGGCCCAAAAGCTTTTAAAGTTTCGGCATATTGGTTGTAGTACTGGGCAAAGCGACCTTGACTTTCAAAAACCGAGGCTGAAAAACTTAGATTTTTACCTAAGCCTCCTTGTATGTAAACACCTCGTGTGTTGTTGAACGTATAATTAAAATCGGCATCTGTATCCTTTCCAATTTGCAGGTCGAAAACAGGATCTATAGTAAACCAATAGTCCTGACCCTGAACTTGCACCAAATGCTCATCCCATAGCTTTCTGCTCCACCAGCCATCTAAACCTATTGTAAGGACGTCTTTTTCAGCTTTAAAATCGTAATACGAGGCCACTTCCTCATAAACAAAAGGCTTCGCTGCTGTATGACTGTTAGTACCCAGACCGTTCATATTGGCATCAAATCGTGAATAATAACCATGGGTAAATGGGATATTCAATTGACTCCCATATTCTAAACCTTGATATTTAACAATGTTGTTGGTAATACTATCAAACTCGTTGGACACAATTTCATTAAGATCAACACTTTTCTTTATACTTTGTTGCTCTTCTAGCGTATTTGTTCTTAAAAACTCAGGATTGACCAATGGGATTTTAATTGTCAGAGAATATTGATAAAATGTAGGCTTGCCATTGTATGAACCTGGTCGAATTTTAGGTAAGGATCCAAACACCCGTTTGGTTTCATCTTTTAAAGCCTCGTAAATAGCATCCACATAAACAACACTGATGGTGCCTTCTTTATCAACTTCAAACAATACTTTTACATTACCCTTATAACGGTCTTGAGAAACTTCAGAGGGGACATTAAAAGTTTCATAAATATAAAGATTGATTTTATTATTGAAACAGGTTTTTAAATTGTCAATAGACTCCTCATCACAACCTTTAAAAACAGGTGGCTTTTCATAAATTTCAATATTTTGAGCAAAAGCATTGAGTTGAAAAGTGACAAAAACAATTAAGAAGACATACTTCATAGATGGCTGTAACGTTTATTCTGGATCGAAAGATACTGTTTTTTCAAAATCAAACCATTAAAAAACCGCTATGAAACTTGATAGCGGTTATTACAGAATATATTAACTTTTATTATTGCGCATTGAAGATAATTGGCAGGACAAACTGCAGAGTAATTGGTCGATTTCCTTGTTTATCAAGAAGCAATTATGGCTTTTGCTCACCACTTTTTGTACTTCTTTTTCAAATTCTGGACACTCCTAAGTAAAAGAGTAAAAAAACAAAAACCCCAACGCTTTCGCATTGGGGTCTGTATATTAATATACTGTAATATTAGTCTTGTACTTGGAATAAGATTGGTAAAGAATACGGTACAGTTACCGCTTTACCACGTTGTTTACCAGGTTGCATTTTTGGCAATAAGCCAATTACACGCTGCGCTTCTTTCTCTAAACCAGGATGTGGTGCTCTAGCTTGAACACTAGTAATGCTACCAGTTTTATCGATTTTAAAGATCACGTTAATACGTTGTCTACCTGAAAGTCCTAACTCAGAAGCCAATTCGGTATTAAATCTTTTATTCACAAACTCAGCGATTTTTTTAGACATACAGTCTTTTTTCGCATTGTTACCAGACTCCTTTTCACAACCAGGGAAAACCGGTACGTTTTCAATAACCGCAAATGGTACCTCAAGATCTTCTTCCGGAGCTTCAACGACCACTACGTCTTCTACTTTCGCAATTTCTTCTTCTTGATTTGTTTCAGAAGATTCAATTATAGTCTCTTCAACTTCTTCATCATCCTTAACAACTTCAATAATTTCCGGAGCCGCTGGTGGCGGTGGTGGCGGTGGTGGTGGCGTTTGTAATTGTTCAGTAATCGGAATTTCTTCTTCCAATTCATCATCCATATTAATCATGCCAATATCAATCGCTGCTTTATCGTAAGTTTTGTAATTGATGGCCAAATTGGTCAACAATAACATTAAAGCGAGACCAACGGAAAAATAGATAGAACTATTTCTACCAACGTCTGCCTTTACATTTTTTTTCGGTTCCATATGCTTTGAGTGTTTAAGGAATGCTAAAATAACCAATAATTTGTTAAAAAAGCAAATGAATAATTTATTTTAACTTTAACTTTCTATAGACTGTTACAAAAACTACCGCAAGAACTGCACCAAAAGCATTAGCAAGAGCATCATAAAGATCATACTCCCTGCTTTCGGTTAACAATTTTTGAAGCAACTCCATCAAAAACCCATAACTGGCAGCAATTATGAAGGCATATAATAGAGCCTTCTTAATTTTCATCGAATTGCAATAATTGAAAATCAACAAGGTAAATATGAAGTATGCTCCAAAATGTCCAATTTTGTCATCAAAAGAAGTACCAAGCGATGGAACTCCGTTAAGAGAAGCCAGACTCAATATTAAAAGAACGATGGCATATAGAACGAATAAAGCAAAAGCCCATCGTTTACGCACCTATTAGCTCTTTATAAGCATCAGCAGAAAGCAACGTATCAATTTGTGAAGGATCAGATATTTTAATTTTAATCATCCATCCTTCACCATAAGGATCCGTGTTCACTTTTTCTGGTTCATCTTCAAGAATTTCATTGAACTCTATAATTTCGCCAGAAAGCGGCAAGAACAAATCAGAAACTGTCTTTACTGCTTCTACGGTTCCGAAAATTTCATCAACCTCCAAAGTTTCATCTAAAGTTTCAACTTCTACATAGACAATATCGCCTAATTCTCCTTGTGCAAAATCTGTAATGCCTACAGTTGCAACTTCACCATCAATGCTAATCCATTCATGATCTTTGGTGTACTTTAATTGTTCTGGTATATTCATTTTTGTAATAAATTTAATAATGAAACAAATGTACTTTTTTAAAATCCTTTAATCAAAACTAATTCCCGAAATTATAGCGTAAGGTAATCCCTGTTCTGATTGTTGTTTGTGGAAATGCCGTGGAAATGGCATATTCAGAAAATGTATAATCAAAATAGAAAATACCTGTCAGGTTTTTACTGAACGCATAATCTGCCGAATATTTCACACCCCAAATTGTTTGCCCAGAAGTAACTTGATTGTCTTCCAAGTCAAGATACCTGATGATGGTTTTGTTATCGCGTAAGGATACATCGGCCTTCATATTCAGATCGGCTTTTATAATTTGTTGAGGTCCCGCCATTTTTGATCGAATTCTTACGTCCTTGATTCGGTAACCAAGTCCTAAAATATATTCGTTCCCTTTTATTTCGGTCAGCAAGTTATTATCAAAACTTAAA
Source organism: Flavobacteriales bacterium (assembly GCA_038243395.1). Lineage (GTDB taxonomy): Bacteria > Bacteroidota > Bacteroidia > Flavobacteriales > Flavobacteriaceae > Gelidibacter. The sequence goes on from JBBSRC010000018.1 coordinate 26,762, forward strand.
GAAAGGATTCTGTCTTTTTTAATTTCAGCCAAAATCTTTACAGAACTTTTCATCTCAAAGTCTAATTTGACCAAAGGACTGAATTGTTCTTCCAAGTTAATATTACTAAATAGCGTCTGATTTTTGAAATTCCCTCCTTGATCAAGCGCTTCTGGATCAGATTCATCATAATCTAAATTAGTACGGAATTGATTGATGGTATACCCAGAGCGGTACCCGTGAGTCACAGAGAAACGTTTGAACTTGTCCTTAAACCACGTCAAACGCATCAATCCTGTGTATTTTAAAGTCCAATTAGGAATTGGAATATCCCTAAAAGCACTCAAGCTTACATTATCTGGACTTGTGCCTTGATAGGCCGATAAAAATGCAGGTAATAACACTGCCTGATTGTTTTTTCCAAAACCAACAGGGTAGCCCTCACCATCAACGGGATAGGTGTCATTACCGTAAAATCCACGGGCCAAACGTCTTGCTACCACCAAACGATTGGATCTAAAGTCATTAAACGCAGCAGATTGAACCTCATCGCTGGGGCTAAATGCCGTTTTAATAAGTGATGTAGAAATATTGAAATTACCAAAAGCGTTAGTGATCAAGGAATTGTAAGTATCACTCAAGCCATCCCCATTAATATCTAAGGCATTAAAATTTTCATTAATATTTTCAGAATACATCCTACTACCAATCAAATCAATCTTTAGATCTTTGATCACTTCAATATTAGCGGACACATCTAAAATGCGGTTAGTAACCTCGGTGTATTGCTGATTGAAATCAGGATAAATGGTCAACCAACCATTTCCTGCAATCATATCCCTTATGTCGCTTTGGCTACCAAAGGTGTAACCAAAAGTTGGCTTAAGAGTACCAATAAAGCCTGGAGTTCTTAAATATCCTGGTAAAAATGTGCCATTGTTTTCACTATAATTAATTTGGACACGTTTTACCATGGTGGCGACATCAACAAAGGTATTGAACACTTTTGTTCCTACGTTTGTTTCTTCGATACCATCTTTCTTTTTATTAACTCCATCTTCGTCCTTTTCGCCCGCCTTTTTTTGAAGTGCTGCAGTCACGGCACTACGACCTTGAGTTCTATTTCTTTTATTATCTTTTCTTACTAAACCCAAATATTTGTAAAGGGTCTCCATGTTTAATGTGGAATTGATATTGTGGGTATTGGCGTTTTGTATTGAATTCCCAAGATTATAATTGTTTGTAACCCCCGTTGTTTCGTCAACTATAGGCAAATTAGTGTTTAAATCAGATCCTTTCTGCCATTGGAAATCCCCAGTATATGAATAGGTTGCTTTTAAGAAACTAAATGTTGGAATCTTATATAATGGAATTTCGTAATTAAGTTGCAATTGCTGGTTCTGGATATTTGGATCTCCCAGGTCAAAGAAACCATCCCAAATATCAAGCGAAGAATCTTGTCTTCCGTTAATAATATCATCCATAAAATAGTTCCGGACAATGTTTGTATTGTTTGCCGTAAAATTCAAATTCAGAGACTTTGAAATCTTATAGTTAATGGCATACTGAAAATCAAAACGGTAGTTTCTTCTAAATAATTCTTCCAATCCAATATTACTACCTCCCAATTCGACCTCTCTAAATTTCTGTTTATTGAATTGACGTAAAATGTCTGAATTGACCGTAAAACTATTCGGCAATAAATTGAAATTGAAATCTTTCAAAATCTGAGCGTATCTGCTTTTAAAAATAGAATCATTTTTAGCGAAAGGCTCTATTGTGATTGGATTAAAATTATGAGCATAATTTACTCCCGTTCTTACATTTTGATCTACCGCATTTTCAATTTCAAAATCACGATGTTCTATTTTATTATGAGAATAATTGAAAGTCAAATTCTCCACATCATAAAACCGAGGTTTTTCATCACCAGTCCTCTGTTTTCTGACGCCAATAAAGTTGATGCTCTTCCGTTTGGTATAATCTTCAGATTGTTCTAATATCTGATCCTTTTCTGCAGAAGAACTTGCTGCTTCCAGTCTTGAGTCAAGCGTTAAGTCATTGTAGAACTGATCATATTTAGGCGTAATCATTTCTTCACTTTGCGCATAGTTGAACGGTAGTTGAATGCCCCACTTTTTAGGGAGCAACTGACCAACATTAATATTGATAACGACATCATACTGTTTGACGTCCTCACGATTACGCTCATTAGGCCGTTGTTCGATACCCCCAAAACCAACAGTACTTTGTCTTCCTGTAGCACTGATGTCAGCAAAATCTGCGATATTTGAGTCCATGCTCAAGATGGCAGCCCAGCCGCCCTCATTATCCAAGTCGGAAAGACGTAGCTCGTTAAACCACACTTTTCCACATACATTGGTAGCGGTGGTATTATTTTTAACTCCCACCATCAGCACCCTAATGTCTCCAAAATTAGGATTTCCTTTTATCGACACACGTGTTTGACCAACATCAAAATTAGCTCCAGAAGCTACGAGTTCAGGCCCTGAAGGTGTCACATTATAAAATGTAGGATTTTGATTGGACAACGAACCATCACTAATACCTAAAGCTTTAATTTTTTGTAAAACGTCCAAACTAATATCAATTTCGTTTTCAGACGGCCACACCTGATCTCTTCCAGCACCAGCCACAACGTTTAAAGGCACTTGAATTTCATAAAAGTTTTGGGTAAAGTCGTTCCCCATTCTGATAAAACCAATCATTTCACCAGGATATAGGCTGCGACCTTCCAAACCTTCCGCGTGCATGAACATTTTCAGTTTTTTATACTGACGCATGTCCACACTGATATTTTTATAGACACCCCGAGAGTCATCTGCTTCCAATTCACAAACCTCAATCAATAAAGATTGTTCGTTTTGTCGGATGATATTATTGTTATTATTAAGCTGTTCCAATTCCACTCCAGGAGGCAGCACATAATTACCTTCATTTTCTTGTAGACCTATAACTCCCACACTAAAAGAGGCATCAGCACTGTTATTATTTGGGTTGTTGTCTAAATCCTTGCTATAGCGCCTCCAGTCACTTCTGACCAAATCTAAAGTAGCAAATCTCATGACGGTGGTTTGCGAAAAACCTTTAAGGTACATCCTTGCAAAACGTATGGATCTGATATCAGAAATCCCACCAATCGCTCTTGTGGCATTATCAATTGGAATTCTAAATTGATACCATCTCACATCTCTGCTATCGCCGTTTGGCAATGTAATGTTTCTGGTCTTGACATCATTAATCAAAGTATTGTTCGGATTGTCCAAACTGGCACGCGTGATGTCAATCTCATATTCATAATAACTATCAATGGTGTTCATTGTATTGTCTCTGTTGATATCCTCAACGTCAGGTTGCGTCGTCGAACCTCTATTAATATCAGAAAAAATATCTGGAGAATTCCCTTCTGAGCCATTGTACAATTTGTAGCGATCAAAAATATTTCCTTCTGCCTGAAGAAAATATTTGTAATTATCATTTGAAGGGTCTGGACCAAACTGCGAACCAAATTTTGCTATTTCTTGTGCATCATTATACCCGTCATAGCCCACATCTTGATTTTCACGATCATTTCCAGTACTCGAAAACGCGTAAATTAAGGATTGGTTTCGCGGTACGACTGTTCCAAAGTCAGTGACTTGCAACCCACCAATATCTCCATTATCGGGAAGACCATTTTCATATTGTTTTTTACCATCTTTTATAATATCCTCTGAGATATTACCTAAATTTAAAAGTAGTTTTCCCCCAGGATTCGAAACATTATCCAAAAACGGATCTTGCACCCAAAACTCAATATATTCAACGTTGGCTTGTTCAAAATCGGTGCTTGTAATGGCACGGGTAATTCCCGCCCAACTATCTTGTGGTCTTAATAGTGTATTCGGATAATCAATATTTTGAGTCTGGAAATTATAAGGACCTCTTTCGGCTGGGTAATAAGCTAAATCCAACGTCGGAATGATGGTGCTCTGCCCTTGTACTAAATCTCTTTGTGGAAAAATCTCATCAATAAACACGCGTCTGCTATAAAGATTTGACAGGTCAGTGTCTGTAACTCCTTTTGGTCGCTGGTTGCTATAAAAAATAGGATCAATTGTATACCAGTTCAGATGTGCTCTATTAAAACCATTTTGAATCCCAATTTGATCCTCATTTGCACCTACTCCCAACTCTTTAGGACGGCTGGATAAAAACCAAGATTGTGGGGATAGTAGATCGATACTTCCTTGTGACCCTTCAAAGTTATCCACATAAGCCGTCGATTCCCCTTGAAAATCCGTGCCTTTCGGTGCTCCTGGAAGTAAATATGCAAATTCCCCTCTTACTGAAAGATTAGAAACCACATCAGTATCAATATTAGGTAATTTGTTGGCCAATCGGGTTAAGAATGGCACTTCCGTAGAATAGTTTCCGTTAAATCCAAAAATGGTATTATTGATGGATTCAGTATCATAATTAGCCTTTTGTGTGATTGGACGCTCATTAAGATTTAAAAAGGTTCCACCTAAAACAAAGTTGTCAGTGAATTGGTGCTCCACATTCAAACCCGTAAAACGTTTGGTCTGTTGTCCAAAAACCGCATTATTCTCAACCGATACATTAATAGGTGTGTTGGAAGCTTTTAAAGCTTGATCCACAATTTCAACACGCCCCAATTGATAGTTGACCGTATAATCGACACCTTCCACCAATACCCGACCACCTGCCGTAACCTTTACAGAACCTCTAGGCACATTAAATGCACCAATGGCAATACCTTCGCCTCCCGACGATTTATAACGTCCTTTTAATTGAAATTTATTTTTTTCTGACTGCTCTAACGCCGCCGTTTTAGTGCCTTTGTAGAGGATATCATACACATATTTCTCCTGATTCGGGTTAGTGTAGGTAGGGTCGTTATAATCTGAAGGATAAGCAGGATCAGCTAAAACATCAAATAAATAATTTCCAAAAGGTTCAACTTTTGTAAAAATGATCTTACCGTTTTGAGTTAAAACTGTAATTCCTGGAACGAAGTCAAAAAATCCATCGCCATTTTGCTGTGGATCATTATTATAATTTAATCGGTCCAAATGGAACAGTCGGATCAATGGCGTTTCGGTAATTGGCGTATCATCTGAAGGATCGGGCGTATTATTATCAAACAGTGGAAAAGTAGTTCCGTCAACTGGCTTAATATAGTTTACAGGTGACGCTTCCGTATAAAAAATATTCAATTTAAAATCTTCCTGACTTAGTTGGTAAGCACCAGAATCATAAATATTTTTCATCATTAAATCCCAAATCGGCTGATTCACATTGGTGATCGCACTTTTAAGCATCTTCAAGATAAGGTTGTTATTGTTGATCACAGTATTGCCCGAAACCGGATCTGTTGATGAGCCTGTGGCCTCAACCCCATCATTGGCAAACTCTCCAACTTGATAGACTTTATTTCCAACAGTATACTGGAAGGCAACAGCCAACACTTCGTCATTTTGCAAACGTTGGTTCAAAGAAATATATCCTAATTGAGTTTGAAGTGTATAATCATAACCTTCAGTTAATTTTCTGGCGTTTTCCAGTTTTCCAAAATCGAAACCTTCATTGGCTGGAACGTTAATACCTTGTTCTACTCTGGTAATATCCCTAACCGCGCTACTCAAATTAGAACCTGCCCCACCAATATTGGTTGGGTCAAAACCATTGTTTTTATTATTAGGAAGTGGTCCTGGCAGAAGAATATTAACCGTAGATCCCACACGTTGTGATTCTCCAAGATCTTGAAAGGCCGCAACATTGCGGACATTATCGGTTTGGTTGCTTCTATTGGTTACCCAAACTTCAGCACGTGTAATTTGAATATTACTGTTGATGTGCGGATATCGCTGAAGGGCAGCATCATACCGTTCCCTAAAATATTGAGCAAGAAAAAAGTGTCGGTTCTCATCATAATCACGCGCATAAAATGAAAACTCCTCAAGCGTGCCCCCACCTTGGGCAATAACAGAGCGCGATTGTGATTTCTGCTCAGAGAAAACCGCCGTGACTTTGGTTTTCCCAAATTGCAATTCGGTTTTGACCCCAAATAAACTTTGTGCACCTGTAATTAAGGAACTGTTCAGGGGCATGCTAACGTTACCCACTTCAATTTTTCTGACAATGTCATCTTCGGTTGGCGTGTATTCCAACTTGATCAAGTTTTGAAAATCGAAGGTGGACTGGGTATCATAATTGGCGGTTACCTGAAGTCGTGTTCCCACTTTTCCTAATAAACTTAGGCTGATACGTTGGTCAAAATCAAAAGTGAAATTACTTCTGTTGCGTGGCGAGAATGATGGATTGTCCTGTTTGGTAAACAAAACGCCCAAATCCATTTCGACCGAACCTTGCGGAATGACTTCAATCGTATTGCCCCCAAAAATAGTTTCAAAAAATCCGGAGTTGACGTAAAATTCAGGAAGAAGATTTTTTTGTTGATCTTCAGTGCCCTCTTTTTTACCTTCAGCAACATCGATCTTTTGTTTATAATACGTTTTTAAATTTTCATCCAATACCAACTTTTGATACTCTTTTGGAGTTAGAATTAGTGGATGATTAATGTTGAATCGCCCAACCGTTTGCGTATAGATATAGCGATCGGTATTGGGATCATAGGTGTATTTTGAAATGATACTATTAGGATCCGGCATTTTAATAGTGCCGAATGAATACCCTGTTTTAGTAGAATCCTGAGTGGGTGGAATTTCCTGTGAAAACCCAAAATACCCCATAAATAAGGTTATGCCTACAAGCCATAAGCCTTTTAATGATAATAATAAGCTAGGGTTAGTTGTACTCAAAATCCGTTTATAAATTTTTTAATGCCTCTTTTATGATGACCTCTACGTCTGCATCTGGTTGATTTGCAACCACTTTCTCCACAACGCGTTCAGCTTGTTTTCTTGCAAATCCGAGAACTTCTAAAGCAGATAACGCTTCATCTTTATGAGTATTGTTTTTAACTGTAGAAAGATCATCTATATCATAAATTTTCAGCACTTTATCCTTCAAATCCAGAATGACGCGAGCCGCGGTTTTAGCACCAATACCTTTAACGGATTGAATCAATGCCGCATCACCAATAGCTATGCCTTCCCGAACTTGTTTTGGCGTCAAAGAAGACAGCATAGTACGTGCAATACTAGGCCCGACACCGCTCACAGAAATTAACAATTTAAAGATCTCACGCTCCGCAATGGACGAAAAACCGAACAAAGAATGCGAATCTTCCTTAACCTGCAAATACGTATAAAGCTTAAGATAGTCGCCGTCTGGAATTTGAGAATAGGTATGTAAAGAGATATTGAGAAAATAACCGACACCATTGCAATCTATGACGACATCAGTTAAGTTTTTTTCAACAAGTTTCCCTTGGATATGTGTAATCATGTAGTAGGTTTAGTTAGGACTCAAATGTAACAAAATTATTATTATTACAAAGTCGGTTCCTTTTTGAGAGCCGCTTTGATTTCTTGTTCTCTTTTCTCTTTTTGTTGGGCATCAATAACAGCAATGGCGGTCATATTGACAATTTCGTCAACACTGGCATCCAGCTGTAAAATATGCACAGGCTTGCGCATACCCATCATAATGGGCCCGATCGATTCTGCTTTATTAAGCTCTTTTAAGAGTTTATAAGTGATGTTGGCTGAATCTAAATTTGGAAAAATAAGTGTATTGACTTTTTTGCCCACTAATTTTGAAAAAGGAAAATTCTCTTCAAGCATTTCTTGATTGAGAGCAAAGTCCGTTTGCAATTCGCCGTCCACTAATAAATTAGGGCTGGTTTCATGCAAAATTTTAACGGCGTCTCTTACTTTTGTTGCTTTCGGACTGGTTGAGGATCCAAAGTTTGCAAACGAAATCATGGCCATAACTGGTTCCATCCCAAAAAGTCTTACCGTTCTGGCCGTCATTTGCGCGATAGTTGCCAAATCCTCAGCAGGTGGATCAATATTGATCGATGTGTCGCCTAAAAACATGGGTCCTCGTCGCGTCATCATGAGGTTGGTTGTCGCAATGCGAGTGGCACCTTTTGCCAAACCGATAAGCTCTAACATCGGTTTTACGACCGATGGATAACTGCGTGAAAAACCAGAAATCAAGGCATCAGCATCACCTTCATTGACCATCATTGCTGCAAAATAATTACGCTCTCTCATCAGCTTTTGCGCCGAGTAAAGCGTGACGCCTTTGCGTTTGCGTTGTGACCAATACACTTCTGCATATCTATTACGACGTGTTTCCTCATCGTCGTTTTTTGGGTCAATAATTTCGATATTGGCATCAAATTCAATTTCTGCCATCAAACTCAAAATAGTTTCCCTTCTTCCTAATAAAATAGGAATGGCAATCCCCTCGTCATAAGCAATTTGTGCCGCTTTAACAACGTCTAAATGATCCGCTTCCGCATAGATTACACGTTTTGGATCCATTTTAGCTCTGTTTGTCAAGAGTCGGATAATTTTATTATCTGAACCTAAACGTTCTAATAAACTATCGCGGTATTTGTCCCAGTCGGTAATAGATTCTTTCGCAACACCGCTTTCCATCGCCGCTTTTGCAACTGCTGGTGGCACTTCTGAAATTAACCGTGGATCAAAAGGTTTTGGAATAATATAATCTCTTCCAAAGGTCAATCGGGTTTCGCCATAAGCAATATTCACTTGTTCCGGGACATGCTGTTTTGCCAAATCCGCAAGTGCCTTGACCGCTGCCATTTTCATTGCTTCATTGATCTTAGTCGCCCTAACATCTAAAGCACCTCTAAAAATATAAGGGAATCCAAGAACGTTGTTCACTTGGTTAGGATGATCCGATCGACCGGTTGCCATAATAACGTCTTTACGTGTATCTATAGCGACTTGGTATTCAATTTCAGGATCTGGATTTGCCAAAGCAAAAACAATAGGGTCGTCGGCCATGGACAATAACATTTCGGGAGAAACAATATTTGAAGTGGATAGGCCAATAAAAATATCTGCGTTCTCCATAGCATCTTGCAACGTTTCAATTTCACGATGGGTGGCAAATTCTGCTTTTTCAACAGTTAAATTTGGTCTGTTCTGTCTAATCACACCTTTACTATCCAACATCACAATGTTTTCACGTTTGGCTCCAAATGCCATATATAATCGTGTACATGAAATAGCTGCTGCCCCTGCGCCACTGATAACAATTTGTGCGTCTTCAATCTTTTTATCAGCAATCTCTAGGGCATTTAATAACGCTGCCGCAGATATAATTGCCGTACCATGTTGGTCATCGTGCATTACAGGAATGTCCAACTCTGCCTTTAAACGACGCTCAATTTCAAAAGCTTCTGGCGCTTTGATATCCTCCAGATTAATACCTCCAAAAGTTGGCGCGATCATTTTGACCGTTTGAATAAATTCCTCCACATCTTCAGTTCCAATCTCAATATCGAAAACATCAATATCAGCAAAAATCTTAAAAAGTAATCCTTTTCCTTCCATTACTGGTTTCGATGCTTCAGGTCCAATATTTCCCAAACCCAAAACTGCAGTTCCATTAGTAATTACTGCTACCAAATTACCTTTGGCTGTATATTTATAAACGTTATTGACATCTTTGGCAATCTCCAAACAGGGTTCTGCAACACCTGGGGAATAGGCTAAAGACAAATCGCGTTGTGTCGCGTATTTCTTAGTGGGAACCACCTGAATTTTACCAGGTGTCGGTTTTGCGTGATACACTAATGCCTCTCTACGTTTGCTCTGCTTGCTCATATAAAATTGAAATTTTTGCTAAGGAACAAATATAAGCGTTTTATAAGTAAAGAAAACTGAGATTAGTTGGTTTTCCTTTAAATTTACGATGAGACTATTTGAGGGCAACATTGGTCAATTCGGTAATGAACATTTTACAGTTCCATCTTAACAACACCAAATTATGTCCAGAAAAAAATATGACGTCTTCAATTCTGAGTGCATTGTTTAAAAAGTTGGCGTAGTGAGTTGCTCTAATAAGGTCCGTTTTCAATAATGATTACGCTATTAATTTATATTTTTATGCTCATCAATTGATTTATATTTGCTGATATCATTTTTGGAGTCTCGACACTACTTATGTCTTTAAAAAATTTCATTTTCATCATTTCATTTTTCTTTTGTCAAGGTTTACTCATTGCGCAAGTAACCAAGACCGAAAAGGATTCGACTAATATGTATGATAAAATAGAAGACTATTCCAAAAAAAGGAAATTTACCAAAACCCTTTACAAACTGGTTTTCAGATCAACCCATAAAAAACCAATAACCGATTCAAAAAACATTCCGAAACAAAGTTTCACGGCTTTTGAGGGAAAAATCATCAGACACATCACTATTGAAAGTCATGATCCGTTTGGATTTTCATTCACAGACAGCACCCAAAACGCCAACAGTTGGATAGAAAAAACAGGAAATTTCATTCATATTAAAACGAAAAAGTTTGCCATAAAGAATATTTTGCTCATAAAAAAAAATACTCCTTTGGATACGTTCTTATTAAATGAGACGGAACGTTTAATACGTTCGCAAAACTTTATAAGAAGAGTTCAAATTACTGCTAAAGATGCTAATACATCTAAGGACTCCGTAGATTTACATATTGAAGTCTTGGACACTTGGAGTTTAATTCCTAATGCGAGTGCTTCCACTTCAAAAACTAAAGTAAAGTTGAAAAATCGAAATTTTTTTGGATTTGGACATCAATTCAAAAGCAGTTTGATTAATAGTTTGGAAGATGGTGACTCTGGGTATGATTTGGAATATATAGTTCCTAATTTTAAAAACACTTTTATTGAGACTACAATTGCCTTTAGACAGCATTTAGACGGTAATTCCAATAAGATCTTAAACATTGATCGTCCTTTCTATTCGTCATTAACCCGATGGGCAGGAGGGATTTATTTGGACGAACAATTCCGAAGAGATTCCTTACAAAATACCGAGTTAGATTACAAATTACAAAACTTCAAATATCAAACCCAAGATTTTTGGGGTGGCCACGCGTTTAAAATCTTTGCTGGGAACTCAGAAAAAGAACGTTCTACTAACCTTATTACTAGTGCTAGGTATTTGCATGTAGGTTATAGAGAACGTCCCACGATTGCATATGATAGTGTCTCTTATTTTGCAAACGAATCGTTCCTTTTAGGCAGTATTGGTATTTCGTCACGCCAGTTTGTGAAGGACAATTATATTTTTAGGGATGGGACTATTGAAGACGTTCCCGTTGGTACTATTTACGCCGTAACTGGTGGGTATCAAAGAAAAAATCAGCACAATCGCATGTATGTAGGCGTAAAAGCCTCTCATGGAAATTATTTTAATTGGGGTTATTTGAGTACCATTTTTGAGATTGGAACCTTCGTGGATCATAGTCATTTAGAGCAAACCACCATATCCTTGCAAGCCAATTTTTTTACAAGATTAATTTCCTTAGGCAGCAATTGGAAAATGCGTCAATTCGTAAAACCGCAAATACTGGTAGGCACCAACCGATTAGCGTCTCCTGGTGACCGCATTACTATTGATCAAAACAACCGATTTAAAGGTGTTTACGATAATTATTATGATCTTAAAAACGGGGCGGGCATTCCAGGGTTTAAAAGTGACTTGATGGGAACAAAAAAGTATGTTCTGGCATTACAGACACAGTTCTATTCGCCTTGGGAAGTATTGGGGTTTCGATTAAATCCGTATGTGAATTTCAGTACTGCCATGTTGGGTGATGAGGATTCCTCCTTATTAAAAAACAGGCTTTATTCTTCCATTGGCGCTGGCGTAATTATCAGGAATGATTATCTGATATTTAGTTCCTTTCAACTCTCATTTTCATTTTATCCCAAAATCCCTGGTCACGGCAACAATGTTTTTAAGACCAATGCTTTTGAAACTAAGGATTTTGGCTTTCCAAATTTTGAGTTGGGGAAACCTAAGCCGGTTTGGTATAATTAGATGGGTGTGCGGAATGAGGAATGAGGCATTAGGAATAGGAATTTGGGATTAGTTGAAATGGGTTTTGACTATTGGTGAGTGCTCTTAATGTTTAAAAAGTTCGGGAAGCGATATAAGTATCCAATAATTTAATTGCCCTTATAACTAAAAAATTCTTTAGGATTCCAGCTCTTTCAGGAACTCTATATTCCGTTTCAATCCCTCAAACTTAGTGCGCTTTACAGCCGATTTTTTAAAAAGTTTTTGAAACACATCTTCGGTAATCTCTTCCCAATCTTTTTTGGTCATGGATAATAATTCGGGGTGCGGATTAAATAAGGGCTCACTATGTGCCTTTGAAAAACGGTTCCAAGGACACACATCTTGACAGATATCACACCCGAACATCCAATCCTCAAACTTACCATTGAATTCCGTTGGGATTTTATCTTTTAATTCTATGGTGAAATAAGAAATACACTTACTACCGTCCACTACATAGGGCTCTGTAATGGCTTGTGTTGGGCAGGCATCAATACATTTCGTACAGGTGCCGCAATGATCAGTGGTAGCATGATCATATTCCAGATCCAAGTCAATTATCAGCTCTGCAACAAAATGAAACGAGCCTCTTTGTTTATCTAACAATAAAGTATGCTTTCCTACCCATCCCAATCCTGATTTTGCGGCCCAAGCTTTATCCAAAACAGGTGCAGAATCCACAAAGGCACGTCCACTGACCTCGCCAATTTCTTCTTGTATAAATTGCAGCAGTTCCTTCAGCTTGTCTTTGATCACGAAATGATAATCGGTACCGTAAGCATATTTAGATATTTTATAGGTATCTTGAATTTGATTTTCTTCTGGATAATAATTCAGTAATAATGAAATGACGCTTTTAGAGTCTTCTACCAGTTTGGTGGGATCGAGTCGCTTGTCAAAATGGTTTTCCATGTATTGCATTTCGCCATTCATGTTATTTTTTAACCATTTTTCGAGTCTAGGGGCTTCTTCTTCTAAAAACTGAGCTTTGCTAATCCCACAAGAGATAAAGCCGAGGCGTTTGGCTTCTGTTTTTATGAGTTGGCTGTATTTCGACTTATTTTCTATCAATCAATTCTTTTCTCAAATCTTAAAAAAGCACGCTTCGGTTTTAAGGTAATCAATGGTGTGATCTCTATGGTTTCAAATTCTGGGTATATCTTATAAGTTTTGACCAACTCATTTACGGCCATTATCATTTCAAACATCGCAAAATTATTACCGATGCATTTTCTTGGTCCTGCACCAAACGGGAAATATTGAGATGAAAATTTACGACTCCCCTCTTCAAAACGTTCTGGAAGAAATTCGTTTGGTCTTTCCCACAATTGTGGATGACGGTGGATTTCAAAAATAGAGAATAATAAATTGGAGCCTTTTTTAAAGATCATATTGTTAAATTCATCTTCTTCAACATTCACACGATCAATAAAATAAACTGGTGGATATAAGCGCATCGCTTCCTCAATGACCTGTTGGCAAACTTTTGAGGAAGTGACGCGCTGCATCAAATCCTCGGATTGATCGTTATTGTCAATAATTTCCTGTTTAATTTTTTCTTGCCATTCTGGATGTTGCGCCAAAAGTTGAAAAATAAAAGTCAGCGCATTCGAAGTGGTTTCATGACCGGCGGTAAAAAGGATTAAGATCTCGTCAATTAATTGTTCTTCCTCCATAAAATTGCCATCTTCATAGCGGGCTTCTAAAAGCATGTCCAACAAGTCATCGTGTTTTTCTTTTGATTCACGTCGTGACTTGACAATGGCTTTCAGAATATGTCGGGCCTCTTGAGTCAGATTGAGATGTCTTTCGATGGTACCACTGGCTTTAAACCACCATCCTAAATAAGGTTGACGTAATTCTCGTACTAACATCTTTTGGGCTGCTTCAGTTATAAACTGCAACCTGCTGATATCGTCTTCCGTGGCGGCCCCACTAAATAAAGACTTTACAACAGTCTGGAACGCCAAGTCATTAAAAATAGGAAACACATCTGTAATAACACCTGGTTGAATAGATTTATATTCCAATAAAATCGCCTTTTGAATCTTATTCAAAAGTTTGGCCAGTTGCTTTTTATGAAATGCAGGCTGAATTAACTGTCTTTGTTTTTTCCATTTTTCGCCTTCTGAAGTCAATAAACCTTTGCCTACATATTTCACGAGATCGACAGTTTGAATTTTGGACTTGGTAAAGTTTTTGTGATTTTTCTGAAGGACATATTCAGCAAATGCGGCATCACGCGAAAAAATCACTGTATTGGTAAATCCAATCTTTAATTTAAAAGTGTCTCCCTTAGCATTGAAATTTTCATTATGAAAAGGAAGTGGATTTTTCAGGATCTCTAAAGAATGCTTTAGAAACCGAATTAAAGGAACTGAAGGAATTTCTTTTTTGGTGCTCATTTAAGTAGACAAAAAACCGATCTCACAACAGACGAGTTTCTATTTTTTTATATACTAATTATAAATTTCAATCTCTATCAGACTTAGAAAAACGTTACGTTCTTTTTATAGATTTTAGGGGAATAGACCCCCTTGAATATTGGCTCTTATTTTTCCGAGATGTTTATAGGCCAGTTCCGTTACTTCCCTACCACGAGGCGTACGCATAATAAAACCTTGTTGGATCAGAAAGGGTTCGTACACTTCTTCAATGGTTTCTGCACTTTCACTAACCGCCGTGGCCAATGTTGATATACCCACTGGTCCTCCTTTGAACTTATCAATAATGGTAACCAATATTTTATTGTCCATTTCATCCAGACCGTGAGCATCCACATTTAAGGCTTTTAAAGCAAATTTCGCAATCGCAATATCAATGCTACCATTACCTTTTATTTGGGCAAAGTCACGAACGCGTCTTAATAAAGCATTGGAAATACGAGGTGTCCCCCTGCTTCGACCTGCAATTTCTACTGCTGCTTCCATGGAAATAGGAACATTTAAAATGGAGGCACTACGTTGGGTTATGGTGGTTAACAATTCAGTATTGTAATATTGTAAACGACTTTGGATACCGAAACGAGCACGCATTGGTGCGGTCAACAATCCTGAACGTGTTGTAGCTCCAATCAATGTAAACGGATTCAAGTTGATTTGAACCGTTCTAGCATTTGGACCGGACTCGATCATGATATCGATTTTATAATCTTCCATGGCAGAATATAAATACTCTTCCACGATAGGGCTTAGCCGATGAATTTCATCAATAAATAACACATCACGTTCATCAAGATTGGTCAAAAGCCCCGCAAGGTCCCCAGGCTTATCCAATACAGGCCCAGACGTAACTTTGATTCCAGCATTTAGTTCACTCGCTAAAATGTGCGCTAAAGTGGTTTTTCCAAGTCCTGGGGGACCATGAAATAAAGTGTGATCCAAAGCTTCATTTCTTTGGTTAGCAGCTTCTACAAAAATCTTTAAATTATCCAAAACCTGATCCTGACCAGTAAAATCATCAAAGGATAAAGGTCTCAGCTTTTTCTCTACATCAAGTTCTTCTGGAGAAAAGTTTTCGTTGGAAGGGTTTAGGTTATCGTTCATGGCTCATTCCTGCGAAGGTAGTCCCGATAATTCGGGATCGTTTTAAAAATGTTCAGATTAATCAATAAATTAATCTCAATTATGGTAAGGCAAATATAATGAAAAAGACCTTTAGAATGATTGTATCAGTCCAAAGGTCTTATTGTATTTATTATGAGATTAGCTTCGCTGAACCTGAAGGTTTTCTGCCTTCACATGAATTTGCTTAATGCTGATGCTCTTCTTCTCCTTCTTTTAAAGGAACGTTTTGAGGAACAAAGTCATCATCATGACCTGGTTTACTGTAATCATAAGACCAACGGTATACGTGAGGGATTTCTCCTGGCCAGTTCCCATGAATATGTTTTACAGGAGTTGTCCATTCTAAAGTATTCGATCTCCATGGATTTTGAACAGCTTTTTTTCCGTAGAACATACTTGCGAAAAAGTTATATAAATAAACCAGCTGAATCGCTCCACCAATCAAAGCAAATATGGTAATAACAATATTCACATCGGTCAAATCGTCAAATAAAGGGAACGCTGAGTTGGTATAATAACGTCGTGGCAATCCTGCCATTCCAATAAAGTGCATTGGGAAGAATACGCCATAAGCAGCGATAGCTGTAATCCAGAAGTGAATATACCCTAAGTTTTTATTCATCATTCTACCAAACATCTTTGGATACCAATGGTAAATTCCTGCAAACATTCCATAAATCGCTGAGATTCCCATTACCAAGTGGAAGTGGGCAATAACAAAATACGTATCGTGAACGTTAATATCTAAAGCACTATCTCCAACAATTATTCCTGTTAAACCACCTGTAATAAAGGTGGACACGAATCCTATTGAAAACAACATCGCAGGATTCATCTGTAGATTTCCTTTCCAAATGGTTGTAATCCAGTTAAAGGCTTTCACCGCCGACGGAATTGCAATCAATAAAGTGGTAAAGGTAAACACCGAACCTAGGAACGGGTTCATCCCTGAAACGAACATATGGTGACCCCAAACAATTGTCGATAAGAAGGCAATAGCTAGTATCGATGCAACCATCGCTCGGTATCCGAAAATAGGTTTTCGTGAATTTGTGGCCAAAACTTCAGATACAATTCCCATCGCCGGAAGGATAACAATATAAACTTCTGGATGTCCTAAGAACCAAAATAGATGTTCAAAAAGTACTGGCGAACCTCCTTGGTAATGTAATACTTCACCTTGTATGAAAATATCTGATAAGAAGAAGGACGTACCAAAACTTCTATCCATTATCAATAATAAGGCTGCTGCTAATAATACTGGAAAGGATACAACACCAATGATTGCTGTAACGAAAAATGCCCAGATAGTTAATGGTAATCTTGTCATTGACATGCCTTTTGTACGCATGTTAATAACCGTAACAATATAGTTTAATGATCCCAATAAGGATTGAGCAATAAATAGCGCCATGGAAATCAACCACAGTGTCATTCCCCAACCTGAACCTGGTTGGGCCATAGGTAAGGCACTCAGAGGAGGATAGATCGTCCAACCCGCTGCTGCAGGACCTGCTTCTAAAAACAAAGATCCCATCATAATGATACAAGACACAAAGAAGATCCAATAGGACAACATATTAATGAATCCTGATGCCATATCCCGAGCTCCGATTTGATACGGAATCAAAAGGTTACTAAAGGTTCCACTTAAACCAGCGGTTAACACAAAAAATACCATGATGGTTCCATGAATGGTTACCAATGCCAAATATATATCAGCATCCATAACACCGCCCGGAGCCCATTTGCCCAATAACGCTTCAAAAAGTATGTTAGGCTCTTCCGGCCATGCGATTTGAATACGGAACATAAGCGACATCATGACCCCAACAATTCCCATAAGCGTTCCCGTAATCAAATATTGCTTAGCGATCATTTTATGATCTTGACTAAAAATATATTTGGTTACAAAGGTTTCTTTGTGATGATGTCCGTGACCGTCGTCATGTGCGTGAATATCTACTGCGTGTGTTGACATAATCTATAAATACTTTTTAAACAATTTTTATTATTATTTCAATGATTCTTTGAAGGTTTTTTGCTCTTTTATCCAAGCCTCAAACTCTTCCTGGGTTTCAACTATGATATTCATTTGCATATTGTAATGAGATTTTCCGCAAATTTTATTACATAGTAAAAGATAATCGAAATCATACGGCTCCAGTGCTTCTTCACCCTTAGCCATCAAAGCTTCACTTTTCTCAGCACGTATATTATTAATGTTACGAACTTTATCAATCATATCTGGACTTTCACGCATGTCCTTCGTTGTTATCGTTGGCGTAAATGCGAATTTAGTAATCATGCCGGGTACACAGTTCATCTGAGCTCTAAAATGAGGCATATAAGCGGAGTGTAACACATCTTGTGAACGAATTTCAAAAACTACAGGCACGCCAACTGGCAAATGCAATTCTTTAACAATAATATCATCGTTGGCGTTAGGATCAGCTTCGTCTATTCCTAAAACGTTTGCTCTGTCGATATCAATTAATCTCACATTCGCCAAACCTAAAACATTATCAGGTCCTGCGTAACGTGCGGTCCAGTTAAATTGTTGCGCATACAATTCCACAACCATAGGATCTGCATCTTCATCAATATTCATAATCGATGTCCATGTAAACAAACCATAGATAATCAAACCTGATAAAGTAATTACAGGGATAATAGTCCAGATGGCTTCCAACGTATTATTATCAGCATAATAAAGAGCTTTTTTACCCTTTTCGCCTCTGTATTTAAATGCGAACCAATGCAACAAAAATTGGGTAATTATTTGCACGGTAAAAATAAGAATCATGGAAATAGTCATCAAATTATCAACTTCGGAACCATGCTCAGAAGCTGCATTTGACATTAATGGCAAGTCTCCCCAATAAACAAAACAGATAATAGTAATGATATAAATAAATGCTAAAAACCATAGCATTAACTGTCCATTAATTTTATTATCGTAATCTGTCGCAATTCCACCATTTGAAGTGTCCGTACTGAATTGTGCTAGATCAAATATTTTGACCAGTTGCCAAATAGCTACGGCTACAAAAAGTACTATGATAATTGTAAATAAAGCAGTCATTGTCGTCTCTCTTCTTTATATGTTATTATTAGTAATGGAAATTTTCGCTTTCTTTAATAAAAGGGTTATGCTTCGGAGTTAATGGCGCTTTTGTCAATGATGTAAATATTACAAGCAAGAATAAGCCTCCAAATAAAAGAACAGATGCAATTTCAGGAATTCCAATATACCATCTGTCTCCTACAGTTCCAGGCATAATCATAACAAACACGTCGATATAATGGCCGATTAACACTAATACTCCAGACATCATCACAAACCATGGCAAGCGCTTGTAATCACTATTCATCAATAATAAGAATGGGAATACAAAGTTAAGCGCCACCATTCCAAAGAAAAGTAAATTATAATCTTCTATTCGCGTAACAAAGTAGGTTACTTCTTCCGGAATATTAGCATACCAGATCAACATGAATTGTGAGAACCATAAATAGGCCCAGAAAATACTGAATCCGAATATATACTTCGCTAAATCATGAATATGGCTGTCATTTACCATAGGCAAAAGACCTTTTGATTTCAAATAGATCGCTACCATTGCAATTACAGTAATCGCACTTACGACCATTCCTGACAAAATATACCAACCGAATAACGTACTGAACCAATGTGGGTCAACACTCATTACCCAATCCCATGACATTACAGATTCTGAATAGATGTAAAATACTAAGAAACCTGCAGCAATTCTGAAAGACTTTACAAAGTATCTATTATCGCCAGGTTCCGCATTGTCTTGCGCAATCGAGAATTTACGAGCAAAATATCTATAAGTACACCAACCTCCAATAAAGATGGCGGCTCTGATAACGAAAGCTGTAATATTTAAATAACCTGATTTGTTTTGGATAAGTTTGTCCCCAGCAACGACATCATCGTTCATCCATATAAATATCTCATTATTGGTACCAATATAGTGTGAGGCTAATGCAATAGCCACGACAATGATAGCGCCCGGCAATAAATAAGCCGAGATACCTTCCATAACGCGCATTAACACTGGTGACCAACCGGCCTGTGCTGCAATATGGATGGCATAAAAAACTAAGGCTCCTAGTGCAATCATCATAAAGAAAAATGCAGCTACATATAAAGCAGACCAAGGTCTTTTAGCCAATTGTTCCTGCACATGCGTGGCATGAGTATCAGCAGATATTTCTTCATGTTCTACCATATTAGCGTGAGCGTTGTCTGGAAGATCATCATTAACATCAATAATGTGGGTGTCGTTTAACGAAACGCCATCTAAATCATGGGCATGCTCTTCTGACAACATCACTTTTATTTCGTCTAAAGATTTATGAGATGTCATAAAACCATAAGCCACTCCTAAAACACCCAGAACAATAAGGACGATTGAAAATGTCTTTAATCTATTTGAAATTGTGTACATATCTTTATTTAATCTTTAACAGTCTGACTTCCTCCTAATTCTGATTTCAAGTTCATCACATAATCCACTACTTGCCACCGCTCTTCTTCGTCCAATTGGTTAGCATAAGATCCCATGACGTTTTTACCATAATAAATAGTATGATAAACACTTCCTTGTGTAAGAGCCCTTCCTTGATCATCAAAGGCTGGCACTCCTAATATCTTTTCACGCGTTACTAGAATTCCTTGTCCATCTCCTTTTTTACCGTGACAAACACCACAGTAAATATCATATAACTGACCACCTCTTGGTGCCTCAATTTGAGTGGAATCCAACGGACTGACTAAAGTTGCTTTAGCCAGATCATAGCCTTCTAGAGAACCATCAATATCAAAAGGCTTGTGTCCTCTTGCAACGGATCCTTCAGCTGGTAATTTAGCTTCCATCCCATAAGGTAAAAAATCCGCCTCTCCATAAGCTTCATAACCTATTGGCTCATACATATCTGGAAAAAACTGATAATTAGGTTTAGTTTTCTTTTGACACGATGCAAAAGAAATCAAAACAACCATCAATCCTACTAATTTAAATAAGCTTTTCATGTGTGTTAGTGTGCTTTATCAATTAAAGTAATTTCTACTGCTCCCGTATTTCTCAATATATTAAACTGCTCGTCAATGTTAGTTCCGGCGCTAATTTCCATTAAGAAATGATCGTCTGTTGTTCTAACATCCGGATTCTCAGCTTTTTTGAATGGCCACATTCTACTACGCAAGTAAAAAGTAATGACCATTAAATGCGCCGCAAAAAATACGGTTAACTCAAACATAATTGGAACAAAGGCTGGCATGTTTTGGATATAGGTAAAACTAGGTTTTCCACCAATATTTTGAGGCCAATCCTCAATCATTATATAGTCCATCATTACAATTGACACCGCTAATCCTATAACGCCATAAATAAAAGACGTGATCGCAAGTCGGGTTGGAGCCAATCCCATTGCTTTGTCCAATCCGTGGACTGGAAAAGGTGTATATATCTCTTCAATATGATATCGTTCTGCGCGAACTTTCTTAACGGCAGCCATCAAGACATCATCATCAGTATAAAAAGCGTGAATAACTTTTGAAGAATCTTCCAT
The DNA here is from genome assembly GCA_038243395.1 of Flavobacteriales bacterium. GTDB lineage: Bacteria > Bacteroidota > Bacteroidia > Flavobacteriales > Flavobacteriaceae > Gelidibacter. The sequence goes on from JBBSRC010000018.1 coordinate 47,937, forward strand.
GCTATTATTTGTTGTTAATTAATGTTTTCGCTTGCCCAGCCCAATCGTCATGTTCAGCCCTACCAGGGAATGAAGCAGTAATTTCGTCTAGCAAGTCGTATTCTATCTTTGTCATGTTACTTACCTGCACAAAAGAGAAGATTCCAATTGCATTAAGTATTTCTTCCATTTTTGGACTAATGCCGTTAATCTGCTGTAAGTCATCTTTAGTATGCGTCAATGGATCAAAAGTTACTACACGATCCATCAATCTACTAATCGCTTGTGGATCATGTGCTATTGCCGTGGAAGGATCTTCAATGATAGGGATTCCTGAATGAGGGACCACGCGATGTGTCCGTGGATCCGTTCCTGTTCCAACCAAACTTCCTCCAGATTCTCTAATACGTTTGTAACGCTCACCTGAAGATTTCATGATGGTTTTAATCTCTGCTTGTGCAATCACTGGGAATGTACGTGCATATAATAAGAACAATACAAAGAAGAATCCAATAGTTCCGATGAAAATTCCGATGTCCACAAATGTTGGTTGAAACATCGTCCATGATGATGGTAAATAATCTCTATGCAACGACGTCGCAATAATTACGAAACGTTCAAACCACATCCCAACGTTAACTACGATAGAAATAAAGAACGAGAACATGATACTTGTACGCAATTTCTTGAACCACATAAATTGGGGCGAAAATACATTACACGTCATCATTAAGAGATAAGCCCACCAGTAGGGACCCGTTGCTCTGTTCAGGAAGGCGTATTGTTCATACTCAACTCCAGAATACCAGGCAATGAATAACTCAGTAATATAAGCTACACCTACGATAGAACCCGTAATCATAATAACGATGTTCATCAATTCAATATGCTGTACCGTAATATAGTCTTCAAGACTAACCACTTTTCTCATAATGATCAATAGCGTGTTCACCATCGCAAAACCAGAGAAAACTGCACCAGCAACAAAGTATGGTGGAAAAATCGTGGTATGCCATCCTGGAACTATCGACGTGGCGAAGTCAAAAGATACAATGGTATGTACGGAAAGTACAAGTGGTGTTGCCAAACCAGCAAGAACCAGAGACACTTCTTCAAAGCGTTGCCAATCCTTAGCTCTACCAGACCATCCGAAACTTAATAAGGAATAGATCTTCTTTTGGAAAGGTTTTACTGCTCTATCACGAATCATCGCAAAGTCAGGAAGTAAACCTGTCCACCAGAACACCAGGGATACTGATAAGTACGTTGAGATCGCAAATACGTCCCAAAGTAATGGCGAGTTAAAGTTGACCCATAAGGATCCAAATTGGTTTGGAATTGGTAATACCCAATACCCTAACCATGGACGACCCATATGAATTAAAGGAAACAATCCTGCTTGAATAACCGCGAAAATTGTCATCGCTTCCGCAGAACGGTTAATTGCCATACGCCACTTTTGACGGAACAATAACAATACTGCCGAAATAAGTGTACCGGCGTGACCAATACCAACCCACCAAACGAAGTTGGTAATGTCCCAGGCCCAACCAATGGTTTTATTAAGACCCCAAACACCAATTCCTGTGGAAATGGTATAGATGATACATCCAACACCCCAAAGAAATGCTGCTAGTGAAATAGAAAATACTATCCACCAAGATTTATTGGCTTTTCCTTCTACAGGTTTAGCGATATCCACGGAAACGTCGTGGTATGATTTTTCACCTAGTACTAAAGGTCTTCTAATAGGTGCTTCGTAATGAGACGCCATAATGCTTTTAGAATTATATCTTAATTAATAATTATGCTTCGGTTGTATTTCTCAC
>JBBSRC010000019.1:0-48226 GCA_038243395.1 Flavobacteriales bacterium
AACATTAGCCTTACTTTTACTCTTAACTTTTGCGGTAGCCATGGCTACCGCAACTTTTATGGAAAACGATTATGGCACGGACACGGCCTGGATCAAAGTCTATGATGCCTTATGGTTTGAACTGGTTATGGTTGGCCTTGCGCTTTGCTTTTTAGCCAACACATTCAAATACAACTTATGGCGCAAGGAAAAATGGGCTGTCCTCCTATTTCACCTCGCGTTCATAATCATCATCATTGGTGCAGGTATTACACGTTATGACTCCTATGGTGGTATCATGAGAATTAGAGAAGGACAAAGTTCAAGTACGATTATTTCAGATAAAAACTATTTGCAAGTTCATATTTCTAACGGCAACAAAACAATACATCTTCAGAAAAAGAAGGAGTTTTCTCCTCTAAATGATAATAGCTTTACCATCAAAACAGATTTAGAAGATACTCCAATTAAGATATCCTTAAAAGAATTTGTTGCAGATGCCACACCCGAAATCATTGATGATTCAGAAAATGGAATCCCTTTGTTACAAATGGTGGTCACTTCCAGCAACGGTAGAGAAACTCTTTTTTTAAACAAAGGAGAGGTGGAAATTATCGGGCCAGAAAAACATAAAGTGGGTTTTGAAGCGAAAGAAAAAGGTATTATCAATATTACTGAACAAAACGGAGAATTTAAGATCTGGGCACCTCATCAACTTGATTTCTTTATAATGGCCGATCAAAAAGCGGGTGTGATTAAAGGAGATTCACTCCAGTCAATGTCGCTGAGAACGTTATACCGCCATGGCGATCTGTCGTTTGTTCCTTTGTCTTATCACGAAAAGGGCAGTATGGAATTGATAAGCACCTCAGAAAAACCACAAGACAATGACCCAACCAAAGATGATGCTGTCGTGCTGAATGTTAAGGTGGGAGATAAAACCGAAGAAGTCATGATTCTGTATCGAAAAGGGTTTTTACCAACTACGCACGAAACTACCATTGACAACATGCATCTTAGCTTTACCTATGGTGCTAAGCCTATAGAAATTCCCTTTGAAGTGAAATTAAACGAATTTCAGCTGGAGCGCTATCCTGGTTCTGAAAGTCCATCATCATACGCAAGTGAGGTGACTGTTATTGACGGCGACACCAAAATGCCTTTTCGGATTTATATGAATAATGTATTGGACTACGGCGGATTTAGATTTTATCAAGCTAGTTATGACACCGATGAAAAAGGCACGTTATTAGCCGTAAATCACGATGTTTTGGGTACGGTTACCACTTATATAGGTTATTTCCTGATGATGATTGGAATGTTTTTTACGCTTTTCGGAAAAAGAACCCGTTTTACTGCTATTAGCAAAAGCCTAAAGAAAATAAAACAACGCGCTCCACTCCTATTGCTCGCGCTCTTTAGCTCCATAACAACATTTGCGCAAGCGCCAATGTCGAAGGATTCAATACCATCTGTGACAGAATTGGTTATCAATGAAGTCGTCGATAAGCAGCATTCTAATTTATTTGGACGCATCCTAGTGCAGGATGTCGATGGAAGGATAAAACCTATTAATACTTTATCTTCTGAATTTCTACGGAAAATTTATGGCAAAACAACCTTCAAATACAAAACTGAAGAAGGTAAAGTAATCGCTTTAGATGCTGATCAGGTTTTTTTAGCAATGCACGTTTCACCTGGAGCATGGCAGAAAATACCAGTCGTTAAAATTGAAGCAATAAAAGGTGGCGATTATTTTAAACCTCTTAAAATTACTGATGATGGTTATATATCCTTCGATCATTTAATTAATCCGGAAGGCGATTATGTATTATCAAAATTGGCAGAGGACGCACATGCCAAAAAACCTGCCGAACAAAATGAATTTGATAAGGAAGTCATAAAAGTTGATGAGCGCTTTAACATATTGTTTAATATTTTTTCTGGAAATTATTTAACTATTTTCCCAAATAGTTTAGATGAAAATAATAAATGGTTTAGTTATAACCATCATTTTAAGGACTTTCCCGAAGAAGATGGTTTCTTCGTACAAAACATTACAAAAACCTATTTCAATGATATCGCGTCTAAAAACTGGACAGCCGCCACGGATAAACTTTCTTATATCGATACCTACCAGACCACATTGGGCGCGGATATAATTCCGTCAGAAGAACGGATTGAAGCCGAAATATGGTATAACCAAATGAATCTTAATTTTTGGTTATTTCAAACCTTTTTTACCATTGGTTTGATCATGTTGGTATTGGCACTTTCAAAAATATTTGTTCAGAAACGTTTTATAAATATTCTTTGGAATATTCTCATTGTAATAGCATTAATCAGTTTCTTGATTTTCACAGGAAATATTTTGTTACGTTGGTATATTGCACAGCATCCACCATGGAGTAACGGATATGAAATGATGGTCTTTGTAGCTTGGGTATTGATGCTTTGCGGCTTAATGACTTTTAGAAAATCTGATTTTTCACTTCCGTTGGCTACTTTATTTACAGGTTCCCTCCTATTTGTAAGTTACTTAGATTGGCTGAATCCTGAGATTACAAACCTGATGCCGGTATTAAAATCGTCGTTTTGGTTAAAGGTTCACGTGGCTACGATTGTTAGTAGTTATGCGCCTTTAGCTTTATCTGCGGTATTGGGCTTTATGGCCTTGATCTTAATGATTATTAAAACAAAAGGCAGCGCACGAATGATCGATATTCGAATTAAGGAACTCACTTATATTAACGAGATTTCTATGACCATTGGTTTGTTTGTGTTGACCATAGGCACATTTTTAGGAGGTGTATGGGCAAACGAATCATGGGGACGTTATTGGGCTTGGGATCCTAAGGAAACTTGGGCATTGATTTCAATCATCATATACGCTATCGTATTACACTTAAGATTAGTGCCAGCTCTAAAAAGCCGATTTACCCTCAATTTCGCAAGTGTCCTGGCGTTTGGTTCTATTATAATGACTTCCTTTGGAGTGAATTATTATTTAACCGGCTTACACAGTTATGCGGCTGGAGATCCTATTCCAATACCGAAGTTTATATATGTACTAACGGCAGTTGTAATCATTATAGGTATTACTGCATTTTTCAGAGTTAGGAATTTTAAGAAGAAAGCGGTAAAATAAGCAGAAGTTGGAAGTTAAAAGCTTGAAGAAAAGTTTATTGCAGTTGGTTTTCCGATGACCATTTTTTCATTAATTGATATAAAAAAATCCGATTGAAGATCTATTGATTTCATTCGGATTTTTAATTTGTCGTCGAAATAATTTGTGAAAATCAGCGCTATCTGCGGGAAGATTCTAGAATGATTGCGCCTAATATCTCGTGATTGCAAAAACTATCACACAAAGCTCCACAAAGGAGACACAAAGTTCCGCAAAAATGATAGACTTAAATATAGCAATCAATTATTCGTTGTGCTGTTAATAATATTTTCAATAACCAATTTCTTGTTAACAATCATCATCCATCTTACTGAATTAATTGCATTGCGATAAATTCATTTAGAAATCTATTTTAAATCTCATCTGAAGAAATAATTTGGACACCCAAATATTCCATTCTGTTTTTAATGTCTTTATATCCCACCGCATCCAATGGCTGAGAGGCGTCTTCAATAAAAAAGCAGGCAAATCCTTCCTTAAAGGCATCGTAGGTAGAAAAGTAAACACAGATATCTCCTGCGAGACCACATAAAAAAAGTTGTGAGGTTCCCTTTTCCTTTAAATATCCTGCCAGTCCTGTTGACTTTAGATGGCCATTGTCGTAAAAGGCACTATAACTGTCAATTTCCTTGTCGGTCCCTTTTCTGAAAATCGCTTCCCATTTTTGAGTATTGAGATCGCGATGAAACATAGCGCCTTCCGTTTCTTGGACGCAATGGTCAGGCCATAGAGTTTGTGGTTTTCCATGAAGTTCGATCTCATCAAATTTGGATTTTCCTTCATGATTAGAAGCAAAACTAACATGGTCTTGAGGATGCCAATCTTGTGCGGCCACGACCAAATCAAATTTTTGTTGAATGCTATTGATTATTGGTACTATTTTATCCGCATCAGGAACTGCCAAAGATCCACCTGGCATAAAATCGTTTTGAACATCAATTATAAGGAGTGTTTTCATGAATAAGCGTTTATTTTTAGCTAATTTGTAAAGTTAACTAATAGTGTAATCTTTGACAGTTTGTTGCAAAAAGATTAATGTATTATTCTTCATTTTTTAGCCACTGCCCTTCTCTAGGCGGATTTCAAAATATCATTAAGAAATAAATCTAACTTCTCAAAATTTGCAAACTGACTATTCAAAGTATTTTCGAGAATACAGTAATTTTCATCTGTTCTCTTATTTGATTCTGTCAAGCATTTAAGGCTTTTATTATTTCAAATTCGAGTCTAAAATTTGTGTTTAAAAACCAATGCGTCACGTTCTTGCTTGAGTTCCGTACTCAAACCAATTTTATAAATGTGTGGATTCTGAAAACGTTTATATTCTTCAGGAAGTTTTTCCAAGCGAGATTTGGAATAAGCTGCAATTTCGGTAACGGTACGTGGTGGATTCACTTTTTTGCCATGCTCCATTACTTTTTCAAGCAGTGGTTCATGTTCAAAGCGATTCAGATTCAGACTTTTTGTAGCGTCATAGGCATGTATCATTTCCCCCACTTTTTCCTCAGTGGAACGTGCCACAACATCCGCACCATAGAACATGTCATTTTGATCGATCATTCTGTAAACCTGCTTTTTATAGGGAAGGGAAACCTTAATAATATTTTCGGATAGTTTGATGCGAGGCTCGCCGTTAAATTCAGACAATTTATAGACACCACCCAATGACGCATCTGGATTGCCAGTAACCAAGTTTGTCCCCACACCAAAAATATCAATTGGCGCTCCTTGTTCTTTTAAACTTTTTATGACATACTCGTCTAATTGATTCGAGGCTACAATTTTAACATAGGGCAAATTGGCGTCATCCAGCATTTTTCGTGTTCTCTTGGACAAATAGGCCAAATCGCCACTGTCCAACCGAACTCCCAGTAATTGCTCGCCATCATTTTCCATTTCTTTGGCAACGGTAATTGCATTTGGCAATCCACTTCGTAGTGTGTTGTAAGTGTCGATAAGAAGCACGCAGTTTTTAGGCCGTATTTTGGCGAAATCTCGAAATGCCTGTAATTCATCACCATAACTTTGTATAAAAGAATGCGCCATAGTTCCTGAAGATGGAATATTATAATCTTCGGCCGCTTTCACATTACTTGTACTATCAAAACCTCCAATGGCCGCAGCTCTTGAGGCATAATAACCGCCTGTAGCATGTGCGCGTCGTAATCCCATATCTAATAAAACTTCATTTTTTGCACTATGTCGAATGCGGCTCGCTTTTGTGGCAATTAATGTCTGAAAATTAAGGATATTCAGCAAAAGTGTTTCAATAATCTGCGCTTCAATAATATTAGCTTCTACTTGTAAAATTGGACGGTTCGGAAAAACAACATCGCCTTCCTTACTCGAATTGATGGTACCCTGAAAACGAAAATCTCGTAAATAATCCAAGAAATCCTTTTCGAAACCATGGGTTTCCAAATACGTAATATCAGAGGATGAGAATTGCAGGGTTTCAAAAATGTTTAACACATCCTCTAGTCCGGCAAATATTGAATAGCCGCCATCAAAGGGATTGCTTCTGTAATAATAGTCAAAAACCGCTCGCCCATCAGGTTTCGTTTTAAAATAAACTTGGGCCATCGTCAATTGATAGAGGTCGGTATAAGCTGCTGTAATTTTCAAAAATGTTGCGTTTTAAATTAGTAATTTAATTTTCTTAAGATATCCAAAAAACGATGATGCATGTTTTCAGTATAATCTAAATGGGTCACAATGCGTAATTTCCCTTGGCCCATGTTGCTGATTTTAATGTTATTTTGATTCAAATCAGTCATAAATTCTTTTTCGGGAATATGTTCTTTCAGATAAAAAATTACAATATTCGTTTCTATGGGTTCCACTTTATGGACAAAAGATTGCTCAGAGAGTACTTGTGCAATTTCTGAAGCCCTTTTATGATCCTCTTCCAATCTGACGACATGATTATCGAGCGCGTAGATTCCCGCAGCGGCCATAAATCCAATTTGTCGCATACCGCCACCCAAAACTTTGCGTACTCGTATAGCTTTATCCATCAATTTCTTTTTCCCCAGCAAAACACTTCCCATAGGCGTTCCTAGTCCTTTACTTAAACATACTGAAATGGTATCGAAAACTTCGCCATAGATTTTTGGATCTTGATTTTGAACAACTATAGCGTTCCAGATTCGCGCACCATCCAAATGCAAACCTAGGTGATGAGCTTCACAAACAGCGCGGATTTTCTGAATTTCTAAAAAATCATAACATGCGCCGCCGCCCATGTTTGTCGTATTTTCTAAACACACTAAACTGGTTAGCGGGCTGTGGTAAAAGTCTGGCGGATTGATATGATTTTCAACCTGAGCCGCAGTGATCATTCCTCGATTACCATCCACCAATTTACAGGAAACACCACTATTAAAGGACGCACCGCCGCCTTCAAAATTGTATACATGTGCCCATTTGTCTGCTATTAATTGCTCTCCTGGTTGGGTGTGCAATTTTATGGCCGCTTGGTTGGCCATACTTCCAGTAGGGAAAAATAGAGCCGAGTCCGTGCCAAACATTGTGGCTAGCTTTTCTTCAAGTTTGTTAACTGACGGATCTTCCTTGTATACGTCATCCCCAACCTCGGCGTGCATCATTGCATTGAGCATTCCAGCAGTGGGCTTTGTAAGGGTATCGCTTCTTAAATCTATTGTCATTTATTTTAGATCAGTATTTAAATATATAAGTCTAAGACTTGCTATTGTATCAATTTCTTAATGATAATTCTATAATGAATTAATACGATTAGCGGCTATTCTTTAAAGCGTTATCTTCAAATCAAAAAGTTTGAGGATGCTCTAAAGTTAGCCGAAAAAACATTCTGCTCACGAAGTTAATGGTATTTTTTGGTAGAATCTGGCTTTGAAAGTGGCTTTTTTAAAACAATTATCTTTACATAATTCATTAAATTATGATAACGACGGCTATTATAAATTTAAAATGTTTGATAGCCCTGTAAATTTAAATAGCATCGTAATAATCCTAGACTCTTTCTTCCAATTAGACAAATGGACTGACCATATAGTGACGTTAGAATTAAGGTAAGATGTAAAATCAGTGCCATCAGAAATTATTTTCCTGACAAAGTTTTAAAAAGACAAAGGGAACAAGTTTATGATAACGTTGTTCCCTTTGCAAATCACATTCCTTCTATAGGGATTATTCCTTTTGAAGTTATACGGGTATATTCTCAGCTACTTTAAAATGATTTAAGCACCCCGATATGATTGTCCTATAAATATACAAAATTTTTAGATTAGTTGTAAATAATAGACGAAAATTTAACATAATCTTTTCTTGTTGTTGTCCTCTTCAATAGTTTATCTCTTTAAAAGAAACATTCTACCATCGCACGAATAGTTTTAAAAACTTAGATTTTTAGAAGCAATACAAATTCTTTCCTATGAATATTTCTTCATTACATCCCTAAATTCTTAATTTCTTAAACGTTTTAAGTAATGGACAAGTGCCAGTCGAATATCTGATTGCGGATGGTCGCTAGATGTTTCAGTCGGATACACCTTGAGGATTTCAGGGTTATCTTCTTTTAAAAAACCTAGATTAACCTCCATTCCAGTAAGCAAAAAACCCAACATTGCTACCCTATAGACTTTGTTATTATCAATCCCATTATCTCCAACAACCCAAGTATCATTAACCTTCTTAACACTTGAATTACGCAATAAATAGCCTCCGACTCCTCTATTACTCTCTCCTACATGCAAAATCCTATTGAGCAAACTTCCCGTCATTTCAACTTCTCTTATTTCGCCCCAAAAGGCATCGCTCGCAAAATATCGTATTGAGAAACCGGTGCATGCAAAATATCATCAACCCGAATTGCTCCCGCGTTCACAAGTACGACATCAGATAATGGAGCGGCAGCTTGCACTCCGAGGACCACAAGCTCCGTTAAATTGCTCGGCTGCGACCTAATTACAACTTCGCGACCATCAAGCGGATCACATTTTTCAATAACAATATCATAAGCATCAAAGCCTAACGAATTATAATTTTCATTGGCAATTTTTAACCACTTCTCGACGACAGTGTTCGTAAGATCATCTCGTTCTATTTCTTCATTAAGGTACCTTAATTGTGGAGATACTTTTAACGTACCATCCTTCTTATTTAATCTCAAGGTGTTTACATAAGCCGTTTTCGCATTTGCATGAGCCTTCGTAATATACGCATCGCCAACTTTCTCAAACTGCATATCGTGCTCATGTCCACCCATAATTAATCCTAAAGTCGGAATCTCTTGAGCAAGTTTAATATCATCTCTAAGATCTAAGTGAGTTAACGCGATAACAACGTCCACTGAATCCTTTATTTTAGCATATAACCTTTTAGCCGTTGTTATAGGATCCGTGTAATCCACATATGGCACTTTATTGAAAGGCAGCGTCAAACCAATAATTCCAATTTTCGCTTGAGTGCCATCGGCATCTACAACATTTAGAATGTAAGTTTCTGGGAATGGCTCTGTTGAAGACTTGTAGAAGGGCTGGATATTAGTTCCTTTTTTATGAAATGTGTTTGAAGAAACCCAAGTAAAATTTGACTCGTCAATTCGTGATTTTAGTTCCTCTTCCTTTATATCAAATTCGTGATTACCAAAAACGACGAAGTCCATCTCAGCGGCATTTAAAGCTTCTACCATTTGTTTGCCCCGGATGCTCTTTCCTTCATACTTTAAGCTATTGTAGATGGACGGACTCACAAAGTCCCCTCCCATAACGAGAAACGTATTGTTATTTTTTTATTTTTCCTGTTTCTTCAAGCTGGCAACACGTGCCATCCCGCCTTATTTGCCACCGCCTAGAGGTGCTATTTCATACACATCATTGACCTGTACAAAAACAATATCGATTTTACCATCATCCTCAATTGTGGTACTTTTCTGCCTTACGGAACAGGAGCTTACAAATAGTAAAACTGCAAATGACAGAAGTGCAAGTTTTTTTTTCATAATAGTGAGATTTTATGCAAAATAGGCGTTTCCACTCTGAATAAAAACTTAAAATATAGTTTAATGACCTCAAAATCAAAACTCCACGGGAAGAATCTTGTTTTTATAAACTCTTAACGAAAACTCCATTCTACGCAAGATTAATCAAATCTATACGGATTAATAGAGAAATTCAAATTTTTGAAAATATTCAAAAACAAATTGTATGACTTTTTAAAATCAAAAAAAGGAACAAGTTTAAAATAACTTTGTTCCCTTTAAAAAAATATTCTTTCGCTGTTTTATAGTTGCGAAACTTAAACTAGGACTACTTACTAAGCCGGTTCAAGTGTTCTTTTCGATTTTCTATAAGTATACGTAGGATAGATGTTACGCTTCGCAAAACGGTTGATCTTATCGCTATTGATCATTTTAATATAAACTTGTTTGGTCACTCCAAAATATTCATAAGTTGAACCATCTACAAAAGTGATTTCCATCAATAAGCCTTTGTGCACGTAATCTGCTATGCCCGAATTCGTAATTGTTTCGGTATACTCTTCTAAATTTGAGGCAAGGGTTTCTGGCGCAATACTTACTAAAAAATGGTAGCCATCAATAATTTTACGGCTTTGTACTTCAGCCTCTTCTTGCAATGCATCTCCATTCTGGAATTTATCTGGATGCCATTCTTTAACTAAATCACGGTAAGTTTTTTTTAAGGTCTTTAATTCGACCTCATTTTCCACTCCAAAGAGTTTCTTGTATTCGTTTATGCGCTTCATTTCAAATTTTATTTGAGGGCGCAAAATTACGCGTTAATATCTAATTGAATACAATAAATTATCGTTTTTTTTTATCTGGTCATAAACAGTTCCTTTTTAATAGTCGAAGATGCCTTTTCTACCGTCAAGAAGTAGATTTAAATACAATCAACATTGAGAAGAAATACTTTTGGAAATATTTAACAAAATAAAAATAATAATCACTTCCTAGAACGTCAGACTCATTTAACCATTAATATTAAAAACTATGAATGTAATTAAAACAATGAAAATTGGGGCTGTTGCTCTATCCCTAGCACTTACTTTTACGGCATGCTCGTCCGACGATGATGCGATAGCCACCGCCGACAAAGGAACTTTAAAAATCGCAGCTAAAGCAGGTTACACCAATCCACTTAGCCGAGATGGAGATAATGTGAGTCTTACAAATTTTCTTGTAAATTTTAGGGAAATAGAACTTGAACTTCAAGATGGTTTTTACGGAAGTGATGATGACATAGAACTGAAAGGACCGTTTGAAATCGATTTGTTATCAGGTAATCTCATTCCATTGATTAATGTTACTATTCCAAATGGGATTTACGAAGAGATTGAGTTTGAATTTGACAAAAGTGAAAACCCAAACTCAGAATTATTTGGGAAAAGCATGAAAATGACAGGAGAGATCAATGGAAAAGCTTTTATTTTCTGGCATGATTTTGAAGACGAAATTGAAATTGATTATGAAGATTCTGGCCGAAATTTGGTAATCGACAATAACACAAAGGAGGTGGTTATTAATTTCAATCTTGCAGCAGTGATAGATACGGTTGATCTTTCAAAGGCTACCGATAATGATGGCGATGGTGTTATTACGATCAGTCCAACAGATGTAGACGGTAATAATGACTTGGCAAAAAAGATTAAACAAGCCATTAAAGAGCAAATCGAATTGATGGATGATTTAGATTAAGCTGTTACTTAACCGAGAATTTTATAATTGCCCGAAGGAAACTGTACAAGTTCTTTCGGGCTTTTTTTGTAATAGAATGAAACCATCTTAGGCCGCCTGAAAAATTGCATAGTGCAGATTTCAACTCTTTTTCTAAAAAAACATACCAACTTTCTATAAAACAACGTTAAGTACTTTAAATAGCAAGCTTTTTCAATTATATTTAACCCTAGTTTCAAATTTATTATCACAGATACTTATGAACACGTTTTTAAAACGCCTTTTAATTATTCTGGCTGTTGTAACAGTTGGTTTATTTTTATACTCTCATTTTGTCGAGGATATTTTTTCAAAACGAATCAGTCCCAAAGATGTCGTAAAATTTGAATTGAACGATACAAAATTGGAAGTCTTTTACAACCGACCTTTAAAAAAAGGGCGTGAGGTTTTTGGAGCTTTAGTTCCATACGATAAGGTGTGGCGTACTGGCGCCAATGAGGCAACCATATTTAGTTGTAATAAAGACTTGATCGTCGATGGTGTTTCTGTCCCTAAAGGCATTTATACGCTATGGACTATTCCAAATGATAGCATTTGGAAAGTTTATTTTAATACCAAACAATATCCTTGGGGTGTCGATGAACATATGCGACCGATGCGCGAGCCCGAATACGATCTTAAAGAAATTGATGTCCCTGTTTCACATTTAAATAATACCGTTGAACAATTCACAATTGCTTTTGACAATAGTACAGATAATTTAAAAATGACCATGGCCTGGGATCATACTAAAATTGAAATTCCAATGGAAGTCAATAAAGTGCAATCTCCATAGGCTAAATTAAAAATAGTTTGACCAAAAAGCTTAAAATCTCGGCACTACAAGAAAATGAAGGTGTTTCTGAACCTGAAACCACCAACCAAAATGCCATTGCCGATATAAAAAGCAAACGACTCAGCCAACCTTCAGCGACCGAATTGATAAAAGGCATTTTAGCCAAAAATCGCACCGCTCTAAGCAGAGCCATAACTCTAGTGGAAAGCACAAATCCTCTTCATTTACAAAAGGCGAATGAAATCATTCAAAAGTGCCTTCCGTATGCCAATAATTCGGTTAGAATCGGAATTACTGGAGTTCCAGGCGTTGGAAAAAGCACCTTCATTGAAACTTTTGGAACTTTTTTGACCTCGCAAAGAAAGAACATTGCAGTTTTAGCGGTGGATCCAAGCAGCACATTAACGAGAGGCTCTATTTTGGGCGACAAAACCCGAATGGAAGAGTTAGTAAAAGATGACAACGCTTTTATCCGTCCTTCACCTTCTGGCTCCTCGCTTGGCGGGGTGGCTCGAAAAACTAGAGAAACCATCATCTTGTGTGAAGCCGCAGGATTTGATACCATCTTGATTGAAACGGTTGGTGTTGGTCAAAGTGAGACTGCCGTACACAGTATGGTCGATTTTTTTTTATTGTTGAAATTGGCCGGGGCTGGCGACGAATTGCAAGGGATTAAACGTGGCATTATGGAAATGGCCGATGCCATTGTAATCAACAAGGCCGACGGCGATAATCTTAAAAGTGCCAAAATAGCCAAAGTAGAATTTAATCGCGCACTACACTTATATCCACCAAAAGAATCTGGTTGGCAGCCCAAGGTTTTACTTGCTAGCGCTCTTCTAAATGAAGGTATTCCCGAAGTTTGGCAATTGATAGAAAGTTATTTGTCCTTAGCCAAAAAAACATATTCTTTCGAGCATACCCGTAATGAACAGAACAAATTCTGGTTACTGCAAACGATTGAAGACCGCTTAAAGTCTGATTTTTACAACGACCCTTCTGTAAAAAAAGAATTGAAACTTCAGTTAGAACACATTGAAAATGGCGCAACCTCCCCTTTCGCTGCCGCAGAAGTTTTATTGGGCATGAAATAGGGTTCTCAAATTCCAGCGAAGACAGGAATCTCTATTAGAGATAAACGGAATTTCTGTTTTTAAAAGTTGGTATTAATTTATGTAAAACTAGAACTCTTCCATAAAAAAGAATGAAAACTTTAATTGGAACAGATTGAAGATAGCGAGACTTCTTCTTTAGCTGCTAGGGAATTCTATTGTTCATAAAAAACTTCTTCAACTTCGGCTTCGTCTTCAATCTCAATTTCCCATCTCCATTAAAGCTACGGAAGGGCAAATAATTTCTTTCAAGCTTCGAATCTTATTAATTTATAGGAAATGACTAACTTTTCAACAACTAATTAAAAACTCTAAACACATATGAAGCTATTCACCAAAATAAAATCCATTATCAACCTGATGAAAGAAGTGGACTTTGCCGATTTAAACAAAATTTCAGAAAAAATAGATCTACCAAAAATTATGAAAACCGTGGGCGAATTAGATGATAAACAGCTTGACGGACTCATGAAAATGCTTTCCGAGAAAAGTAAAAAAGGCCAACATCAATTACCTCCTATTGACGGCGATTTTTATGATCTCGATTTAAAACTCACACAAGAACAGCGCACCATCCAAATGAAAGTGCGCAATTTTATGCAAGAAGAAGTAGAACCGATTGCGAATGAATATTGGAAAAAAGCGCAATTCCCCATGGAGATCATTCCCAAGTTGGCAGCACTCAACATTTGTGGCGTCGCTTACAAAGGCTATGGTTGTCCTGATCTTCCGTTTATTATGGAAGGCATCATTGCTGAAGAATTAGCCCGTGTCGATGTATCGATTTCTACATTTTTCGGTGTACACAGCGGTCTTGCCATGGGCTCCATCTATCTCTGCGGAAGCGAGGAACAAAAAGAAGAATGGCTACCGCCAATGCAAAAAATGGAGCTGATTGGCGCTTTTGGTTTAACCGAGCCGAATGTTGGAAGTGCCGTCGCTGGCGGCATGGAAACCACATGCCGATTGGATGGCGATGCATGGGTTTTAAACGGACAGAAAAAATGGATCGGCAATGCCACTTTTGCCGATGTGACGATTATTTGGGCACGGGAGGAAACAACCAACAAAGTCAAAGGATTTTTAGTCAGAAAAGATACTCCAGGATTTTCGACTGAAAAAATGGAGGATAAAATGGCTTTGAGAACTGTTCAGAATGCAATCATTACTTTAAAAGATTGCAGAATTGCAGAGAAAGACCGACTTCAAAATGCCAATTCCTTTAGAGACACTGCCAAAGTATTACGAATGACCAGAGCAGGCGTCGCATGGCAAGCCGTAGGATGCGCGAGAGGCGCCTACGAAAACGCCTTGAAATACACTAAAAAACGGGAACAGTTCGGAAAACCGATTGCCTCTTTTCAATTGGTACAAAACCATTTGGTCGAAATGTTATCCAATCTTACCGCCATGAAAACTATGGTTTATCGTCTCTCCGAATTACAGGATCAAGGCTTGTTGACGGATGAACACGCGTCTTTGGCAAAAGTGTTTTGTTCCTTAAGAACACGCGATGTGGTAAGCCAGGCGCGAGAAGTTATGGGCGGTAATGGTATTTTATTGGAATATAATGTAGCACGATTTGTAGCCGATGCTGAAGCTATATATTCTTATGAAGGCACCAAGGAAATCAATACCTTAATTGTTGGACGTGCCATCACGGGATACAGTGCGTTTGTTTGATTTTAAAGACATAAGATTTAAGTCCTGAGTGACGACAAGCTATAAGAAATTTAGCATCAACGATCTGTGATTTTCCGCGAATTTATTGGAAACTCGTTTAAAGAAAGAGTTTACGATCACAAAAAATATCACACAAATTTAATTATAAGAGATGTTTTGCCGAAGACTCCCGAAGATGAATGTGCATTATAAGAGAACAAAGAAAGTTAGGGTATACAAAGAATGATCAGATTCTGATTTAATGCAAACACAAAAAAACAACTTTAATTAATGGAATCGAAGCGACAATAATTTGACTGCCTTGGATAAAAGATAGATAATGAAGCCATCACGATCTCCTTATGAAAACAATCATTTCAAATCATTGTCCAATTTCTTCGAGTTGAAATCAAATTTATTACTTAGAAAAACGTTGAGTTTATAGAATAGAGTTCCTGTAAGAATACCAAACAACATTCCCAATAGAACATCTAAAGGATAGTGTACACCAATATAAATACGGCTGTACGCCATCAATATTGCCCAAACAATCAGGATATACAATAAAAATTTAAATCTTTTTCTTAAGGTCAAACCAATAAAAATGGCCGCTGCCATAGTATTGGAAGCATGTCCTGAGAAGAACCCATATTGGCCCCCACAACGGGCTTTTACGAGACGCATCCCATCAATTATTTCTGCCAAATGACAAGGCCTCAACCTGTGGAAACCATTTTTGAAAAGATTGGTGGTTTGATCTGTAACTAAAATCATTAACGCGACAACAACAAGGGTCGTTATAAACGCTTTCAATTGCATTTGTTTAAAAATCAGATACAACAGAACGGCGTAAAATGGAATCCAGTTGAATTTAGATGTGTATGCTAACCAAAATGAATCCCAGGATTTAGTTCCTAGACTATTTAAATAAATGAAGACTTCAGTATCCCACTGTAAAATTTGATCAATCATTACTCATTGTATCTTTCAATTTCACGGTCGTAGAAATCTGTAGCCTCCTGGATCAAATTCTCAGTTCCAGAAGCGATTTCTTTTTCATCATCTTCATCAAATTCTTCCATCCATTCGACCTCATCATCCTCAAGATTCAAGATAAATCTGGGAAATTCAGTGTGGATAATGTAAATGGCATCAGGAAAATCTGTGTTATCGCCGAGAATGAATTTAGGTAGTTCCATATTTTGAATTTATGAGTTATGAGTTCTTAAAGTGCGCAAAGTTATCACTATTTTCAAAAACTCAACACGCAAAGATACTTTAAGTAATTAAGGCACCTCAATTACTTGAGGCACTTCAGACTTTATTAGTTTCTTCGTCAAATAATTGAATCGTATAAACAATAATATGGCAGCACTTGTGAGTCCTGCTATAAGTCCCAGCCATATTCCCGTACTTCCCAATGCGTCTTCTTTACCAAAATAATAACTAATAGGAAATCCTATAGCCCAATAGGAGATAAAGGTCAAAATTGTTGGAATTTTGACATCCTGAAGACCTCTAAGAGCGCCAAGCGCAACCACCTGCAAACTATCACTAATTTGAAAAATTGCCGCCAACAAAAGTAAGGTGGAAGCAATAGTTACCACTTCTCTGGTGTCAAACGCATTTATGGGATCATCTAAATCAACGTAAATAGTAGGCAATACTTTATGCAACAACAAAAAGGCAATCGCCGAAACAACCGCAATGATTACACCTAATAAAAAAATGGAGATCGCGATGCGCCGCAATTCTGTGAAGTTCTTAAGTCCTTTTTGATTGCCCACTCTAATCATGGCTGCAACGCTTAATCCGGAGGCTACCATAAAAGTCATAGATGCCAAGTTCAAAGCAATTTGATTTGCAGCTTGTGGATTTTGTCCCAAAGTGCCACTAAGCCATACGGCAGAAGTAAAAATAGCAACTTCAAAAAACATTTGCATCGCACTTGGCAACCCAATATTAGTGATCTTTTTGAGCATTGGAGATTCCAACACAAATATCTTGATATCTGTCACAAAAGCTTTAGATTTCTCGCGTGCTCTCAACACCCACCATAAGAAAAAGACCATGACTACTCTCGAAATTAAAGTACCAATAGCGGCTCCTACAATACCTAATTCCGGAAATCCGAACTTACCAAAAATCAAAAGATAGTTGAGCACAACGTTAATGATGTTGGCTAAAATAGTAGCGTACATTGGATACTTTGTCAACGATAATCCATCGCTAAATTGCTTAAACGCCTGAAAAACGATCAATGGAATCAATGAAAATGCGACCAAATCCAAATATGGAATCGCTAACGCCACCACCTCCTCGGGCTGATCCATGATACTCATTAATGGCTTGGCCAAAAGGAGTAATATAAACAATACAATACCTAAAGCTGTACACAAAAATAAGCCATGCTTCAAAGCCGATTTTCCTTTGGCAAAATTCTTTTCGGTATCGGCTTCTGCCACCAAAGGCGTAATTGCTGTAGAGAAACCAATGCCCAAGGACATGGCTACGAAAACAAAACTATTGCCCAAGGACACCGCGGCAAGTTCTGTAGCTCCCAACTGGCCTACCATAATATTATCGACAAGACTCACAAAGGTATGCCCAAGCATGCCCAGCATAACTGGTGCAGCCAAGTTTAAATTGTACTTAAATTCTTTGGTATATTGAGCTAAAATCACGTGAGAATTTTAAAGATGCAAAGGTAGTGGATTGCTCATCTTTAAAATTCATTTTATAATTATATTTCTAAAAAAGTGATCAAACTTTGGCCAGCAAAAATTAAAATTGACTTCGCAACTAATTCAATTCTTGGTGGTGGTATATTCGTAGTAGAAGCCAATCCATACATCATCAAAACGACGCCCTTAAAATAGGCACGTCATTTGTTCTTTTGCTTTAGCGTATTCTAATAGCATGTCTTTAACAATTTTCGCCACCGGCTTGATATCATGGATTAAACCAGAAATCTGGCCAATTTCTAGTTCACCTTCTTCTAAATCTCCTTCAAACATGCCGCGTTTAGCTCTAGCCCTACCCAATAAAGTTTTTAAATCCTCAGGTGTTGGCGCAGTTTTATAGAGTTCGACAATATCATTATAGAACTTATTTTTGATCAATCGTACCGGGGCCAGTTCTTTTAAAGTTAGCTGAGTGGCACCTTCTTTGGAATCAACGACCGCCTGTTTAAAAGCCTGATGTGCTGAACTTTCTTCGCTGGCCACAAACCTGCTGCCAACCTGAACACCATCAGCACCTAAAATCATGGCAGCCAACATGCCTTGGCCTGTAGCGATCCCTCCAGCTGCAATGAGTGGAATGTCCACAGCCTCTTTTACCATAGGAATTAAAGTTAATGTGGTACTTTCTTCTCTTCCATTATGACCTCCTGCTTCAAAACCTTCAGCAACAACGGCGTGAACGCCTGCTTCTTGGGCTTTTAAGGCAAACTTTACACTGCTTACCACATGAACCACCGTGATGCCACGCTCTTTCAACCAAGACGTCCAAGTTTTCGGGTTTCCCGCAGAAGTAAAAACAATTTTGACCTCTTCATCGGCAATGATATTCATGATCTCCTCAATATTGGGATAAAGCATGGGCACATTTACTCCGAAAGGTTTGTCCGTTGCTTTTTTGCACTTTTGAATATGCTCTCGTAGAATATCTGGATACATAGAACCTGCACCTATGAGACCCAAAATTCCTGAATTGCTTGAAGCTGAAGCCAAACGCCATCCACTGTTCCAAATCATTCCTGCTTGAATAATTGGATATTGAATTTTGAATAGCTCGGTAATTTTATTTGACATCTAAAATTTTATGAATTTAAAATTAAAAGTTCTGCTTTTTGAAATGACTGTAAGCGCGTATATTCCATCGGCTAATTGGGAAACATCCAACTTGGTCTTTGCATCGAAATAGTCTTGCTCGATAATTTTTTTTCCAAATAAATCGACTACTCGAATCATCGTTTCTTCATTACTGAATGGTACTTGAATATAGAGATAACTTGTAACTGGGTTAGGATAAACCTTAAACTTTTGAAGATCTGATTCTGCCACGGAAAGCCCATGTGAAAGTGCCAATTGAAAATTCGGTATGCCGTAGCCCAAAAGATAATCTGGCGTTGTGTATTGAGAGGCTGAAATCCTGACGAACTGTTTAATTTCTTCCGCATTAGCATCGGGCATTGCTTGCCACAAACAAGCAATAGCTCCAGCAATAATGGGCGAACTAAAAGACGTACCATTATTATTGACAATAACATCCATTTCATTAATAACCACTGACCCAAAGCCTTGCGCTACAACATCAGGTTTTTGAGAAGGTTGAAATGCATTACCGCGAGAACTGAACGACGCGTATAGTTCGCTGCTATTTACCGCACCGACGGTCAACACTCCTGGAGCATCGGCCGGTGCCGAAACAATTCCCCATGAATTATTACCAGAATTTCCCGCTGAGTTGACGACCAGAATTCCTTTTTGAGAGGCAATTTGGGCACCTCTACTTATAAAGGTGGTCTTTCCATTCATATCTGATGGCACATAATCATACCTAGGATTGTCAAAATCAGAATACCCCAAAGATGAATTGATGATATGCACCCCCAAACTATCGGCCCTCTCGGCGGCTTCTACCCAATAACTTTCTTCAACGGGATTTTCTAATGAAGAATCTTCTGTGCGAAATAAATAATATGAAGCATTTGGTGCTGTGCCTACAAATTTATTTTCAACATATCCAGCCATGGTGCTTAACACTTTTGTTCCGTGAGCATTACCCGTATATTTATAAAAGTCTGAAGTCCTATTTACAAAATCATATCCGCCTAATAACCTGTTGTTATTTCTCAATCTACTGAAGGAAGTCATTGTATTGACATTGGGAAATCCTGCATCAATTACTGCAATTACAATGCCTTCGCCGGTGTAATTCTCTAAATGAAGTGCATCCACATTGATCATCTCCACTTGACTTTTGGCACTTCCGTAATTAAAATTTTCCAGATTCGTTTCAATAGTAAATTTGTCCTTTTGGTCTGTAGATCTTGATAAATTGATTAAATTTTTATCTGCAAATTCAATGGATGAAATAAATTCCAAATCGAGGAGCGCTGAAATATCCGTCAGCTCACCTCTAACATGGACGGCATTCATCCACTTTGATTTTGCTAATACAGTGATGCCATGCTCTGCTTTCAAAAGAGCAATATAAGATTCACTGACGGGTACATCTCTAGAGTCGATTGGAATGTTATTCGCATTTTTACGATTGATGGCTTGTTGGGAAAGAATAGCGATCGGATTTCGGATAGAAGCTTCAATATATTCCTTATTAGTGAAATAAACCCACGCATCTTGTTGCGCAAAACCTGCGTGTGAAAAACAAGATAAGGAAAACAGCAAGATCTTCAATTTCATCTGCAATAATTTAGAAAAATTATTACTGCAATTTAAGAAATAACTCCTGAACCAACTAATTCGTCGTCGTGGTACCACGCGACAAACTGGCCTTCAGTTATAGCCGATTGAAATTCTTCAAAAATTACATAAAGTCCTTTATCCAATTGATGCAACGTTGCATTTTGAAGTGGTTGACGGTATCTGATTCGCGCTTTGACTTTCATGGTTTGATCTAAATCTAATTTTAGATCTTCACGAACCCAATGCACTTCATCATTGGTCACTAACAAGGCTTTTTTAAGCAAACCAGGATGTTCTTTTCCTTGGCCTGTATAAATGACATTCTCGTCAACATCCGTCTCAATCACAAATAACGGTTCAACGGTACCGCCAACAGCAAGACCTTTACGTTGGCCTTTTGTAAAGTAATGCGCGCCTTGGTGTTTGCCTACTATTTTTCCATCGGAAATATTATATTCGATTTTACGCGTCAAATAATCAAATTTGTCTTTTTCAGAAGTAAACTCAGGTGCTTTTTGATTATATATGTTTTGGTTAGAAGAGATCTCCACAATCACGCCTTCTTGGGGCTGTAATTTTTGTTGTAGAAATTCGGGAAGCCTTACTTTGCCTATAAAACAAAGACCTTGAGAATCTTTTTTATCTGCCGTAATCAAATCCAGTTCGGCAGCAATTTTTCGGACTTCTGGCTTAGTCAACTCACCAATTGGGAATAGTGCTTTTGATAATTGTTCTTGAGACAATTGACATAAAAAATAAGACTGGTCTTTATTTGTATCCACACCGGCGAGCAATTGATAAATATCTTTTCCGTCTTTTTGAAGAATTCCTTTACGACAGTAATGACCTGTTGCCACAAAATCAGCACCCAAATCGAGCGCAATTTTCGTGAATACATCAAATTTGATTTCCCTATTGCAAAGTACATCTGGATTTGGCGTGCGTCCTTTTTGATATTCGTCAAACATATAATCGACGATACGTTCTTTATATTGCTCGCTCAAATCGACCGTTTGAAAAGGAATTCCCAATTTATCTGCCACCAACATGGCGTCATTACTATCATCCAACCACGGGCATTCATCAGAAATGGTCACAGAATCATCATGCCAGTTTTTCATAAACAAGCCAATAACCTCATAGCCTTGCTCCTTTAATAAATATGCAGCAACGCTTGAATCTACTCCTCCTGAAAGTCCTACTATTACTCTTTTCATTTTGCAAAATTACGAAGATTCAGTCAGATGACACCGAGAAATTGAAGTTGATATGTCGACAAGCTCAGTAACCGGATTGAAATAGAAATTGAAGTTATAATTGCACGAAAGAAACTTGTAAGTGAATGCATAATATCGATAAATTACCTTGCGACCTTTGCGAATAAACTTAGCGCCTTCGCGTTTAAGAAAACACAACTTTTTAACCAAAACAGATGCAAAATTGGGCACAAGGAACACAAGGAACGCAAGAAAATATAGAAATGAAGTTGAAGTCGAATTTAATCTATAAACCGATAATTTTATCTAGTCTTGGACTGTCAACTTAGAACTGAAGACTGACTTACTGCTTAATAGGATTCTTACTATACACCGTAAAATCCTTTTCTTCCGTTAAAACACCATTTTCGTAGTATTTCCAATTCCCGTGCTTTTGATCATTTTTATAAGCACCTTCTGCTAATAATTCTCCAGCGGGATTATAGTATTTGGCCATACCATCGAGCTTGTCATCTTTATATAAAAAATCTTTGATAAGCATTCCGTTTTCAGAAAACACTTTGGAAGCACCATTTTGTTCCCCATTAATATAATGAGATTCTTCTGCCACTTGACCTTTTGGATAATACACCAACTTTTCGCCATCAAGTTGCCCATGGTGATTATAATGTTCAACGGTCATAATTGCATTGGTTTTATTGTGATAATACACCCATTTGCCAACAAAGGATTTGCCTAGCATCTGTCCTTCACTAATGAGTTTTCCCTTAGAAGAATAAAACTTAACTGTGATACTATCGTTCTCAGCTGAAAATTCTCTGGTAGCACTCAACACGCTCTTTTTCCCATCCATTTTGTAAAATTTGAACATACCTATCTCTTTGCCATGATCGAAGATCCCCTCGTATCTTGGCTGAGCAGAATTCTCAAAATCTTTACGCCATAAACCATGACGTTTACCGTCACTATCCACTTGATTGATAAGATCTTGCGCAAGCACGGATGTTAAATTTAGTGTTAAAAAAAATAATAAAATAATATTTTGTTTAATCATTTTGTAGTTTCGTTAAACAGAACTTACGTTTCTGAATTTATGTCGAACAAATAAACTCAAAAAAATGACAATTATTTCAAAAACCTTAAAGATTTTCCCGTTGTTACTATTGGTTATAGGATTACAATCTTGTAGTAGTGACGATGACAACAGTACACCAAAACAAATGGATATTGTTGAAACCGCAATGGCGTCTCCAGACCTCAGCAGTTTAGTAGCTGCATTAAAAGCAGCCGATGGCAACCTCGTAAATGTTTTGAGCGGACAAGGCCCCTTCACTGTTTTGGCGCCGACCAACGCAGCATTTTCTAAATTTTTAGCAGATAATGGTTTTGCCAAATTAAGTGATGTTCCTACGGATGTACTTTCTCAAATTTTATTAAACCATGTAATTACTGGAAAGGTGGCTTCTACAGACTTAACTACAGCTAAATCTGGTTATGCTAATACTAACGCCACTGGTCCTGAAGGCAAGAACTTAAGTTTGTACTTCAATACTATGGAAGGTGTTAAGTTTAATGGTGTTTCTAAAGTAAGTACAGCAGATATCGCAGCAACCAACGGAACGATTCATATTGTTGATGCCGTTATCGGATTACCTACAGTAGTAGATTTTGCCTTAGCCAATCCAGAATTGTCTAGTTTAGTAGCTGCTTTGCAGTCTGCTGATTCTCAAGATCCTTCACCAAAATTAATATCAACCTTAGCTGGTAACGGAGGTCCTTTTACAGTATTTGCGCCTACCAACGATGCTTTCGCAGCTTTATTACAAGAACTTGATCCCTCAGGAAATACAACTTTGAGTATGGTAGAACCAGCAACAGTTGAGGCAATTTTAAAATATCACGTTGTAAGTGGTAACGTAACGTCAGATAAAATAACAACCGGAGCCGTTCCAACATTAGGTGGCGAAGTTATGATTGATGCAACAAAACTTACTATTACAGATTCTAATGATAGAGTAAGTAACATTATCCCTTCTTTAGTGGACATACAAGCGGTCAATGGTGTGGTGCATGCTATTGACAATGTGATTTTGCCACTATAACTTAAATAATATTGTTTAGGATTAAGTTTCTAAACCATTTTGATTAATAGCGGAAATGCCTCTGAAGAACTCAGAGGTATTTTTTTATACCTTACGATAATCCTCTGTAAAGTTTTCAATATTATTCGTTTGAATTTACTATTAGCTTATTCGTTCATGAGAAAAATAAGCTTTAAGGAAAACATTTTTTAAGGCTCATTGATAGTAATCATCAAAAATCAATCAATCCATCTCGACTCAATATAGAATCGTCTCAATATAAGACCGTTGCAAAATTCAATAAATTACTCCAATCCATTTTTTAGATGGATTTCCGATTGTTTTTATCAAGAACTGTAGTTTTTACTTCGTTTTTTTGTTTTTAGAGTTCAATTTCTTACTGTTTTTCGCTTAATTTTTACAATTAGACGCAATTATCCCTGGACTTCGATACAAATTATAGCACATGGCCTCCATCAGGTTTTGGGTATGCATTTTTGCAATTCCCCGGTATCTTGCCAATCCTCCATTAAACCATCTTTTTATTCCTCCAAATGTTCGCTCTACCTTGAATCTTGTTTTGCCGATTAATTTATTGAACTTCGTCTCCCAATAGGTCAATGGCTTATTCTTTTTTGCCTTTTTCAGAATATGATTTTTTAGATTTCTTTTTTTCAACAGCTCCGCATTCTTCTTTGATTGATAGCCTTTGTCGGCTTTTAACGGAATACCCTTTGGCAGATCTACGTTGACTGTTTCTAGGACTTCTTCTAAATTGGCTATCTCATTCCTACTTGCCGTGGTGGTCAATACTCCTAAGACAAGTCCTTCTTCGTCCGTAACGTGATGCTTTTTAAAGCCAAAATGATATTTCCCTCTTTTCTTTAGCCACGTACCATCTTTATCTACACTTTGGGCGTACTCTTTTTTCACTGCTACTTCTTGGTCTGACCGATCTTCAGTTACCTTATGGTTAGTCTTTCCCTTTGGTCGCAGTGGCGTTTCTATAACGCTGGCATCCACTATGATTCCTTTTTTGACAATGATATTGTGAGCCTCTAGTTGGGCATTGATGGAACTGAAGAGCTTTTCAAAGGTCTTGGTTTTGGTTAGTGCAGTTCTAAACCTACTGAGGGTGCTATGATCCGGTGCAACTTCATCTATGTGCATGCCACAAAAATAACTGAATGAGATACTATCGTTCAATCGGTCTTCTACTTCATAATCGCTCAATCCATACCAGCTTTGCAAAAGGCACATCTTAAATAATAACAGGCCGCTATAGGAAGGTTTACCTACGGCACTTTTTCCTTTGGAATAATCAGCATCTATTAGTTTTTCGATTTTATCCCAATCGATTAGCCCATTTATTTGATTAAAAAATGTCGTTTTTATCTTTCTCGCTCGCAAATCACAAATTGTGTCTGCTAATGTAGGTTGTCTCTGTAATTTCATACATTAAAAATAAGGCTTAACCAACTAAATAGCAAGTGATTAAAATATTTTTATACTCCTATTTTGAACAATTTATCCCGTGCAACGGTCTTAATATATAGGGTTTACAGCAGATTTAGTAAAAGAACTGATAGACTACCCTAAAAAACCTCAGTAAAACAGTATTTCACAAGTGATAATTGATAATGTATCAGGTTGTAAAAAGGACGCTTAATTTATTTATGTAGAGTTGTCGGTTAGATAATTAAAGGAAATTCACAGAATATCTAGAAAGACTGGATTTTCATTAAGTGCAATACAATAGATATAAAATTAAAAATGCCTCTGAAAACTCAGAGGCATTTTTTTAGCATTATAAAGATTAACTTAACGTTTTCCTTGTTTTTTCTGTTCCTCAGCTTGCTCCATCATTTCTTTCATTTTCTTTTGAAACTTGCTTTCTTTTTTAGGTTTCGCTTTATTGACTTGAATTTGTGCGTGGATCTTATTCTCATCCAAAATAAAATTCTTGATGACTATCATAATTCCAATACTAATTAAGTTTGAAATGAAATAGTACAAACTCAAACCAGAAGCATAGTTATTAAAGAAAAACAACATCATGATTGGAGAGAAGTAAATCATGTACTTCATCATTTTAGCCATATCTGGCATCCCTTCTTGAGTTGGTTGAGAGGCCATTTGTTGTCCTGTGGTCATTTTCATATAAAAGAAAATAGCGATAGAAGCCAATATTGGGAATAAACTCACGTGGTCACCGTAAAAAGGAATCTTAAATGGCAAGTCCAAGATAGTATCGTAAGACGATAAATCATCTGCCCAAAGGAAACTTTTCTGACGGATATCAAACGCCGATGGGAAAAATTGGAATAGGGCATAAAACACGGGTAGTTGAATCAATGCTGGGATACAACCCGCTAACGGACTAGCACCAGCCTTAGACTGCAATGCCATCGTTTCTTGTTGAATTTTAAGTTTATTGTCTTTGTGTTTTTCACGAATGGCATCCAATTCCGGCTTAATGATCTTAAGTTTCGCTTGCGAAAGGAATTGCTTATACTGTACGAAAGACAGACACAATTTGATCAAAACGGTCATCACTACAATTGCAATTCCGTAAGGCATGAAAGATCCCAAAAATGCAAATAAAGGAATAAACAAGTATCGGTTAATCCATCCAAAAATACCCCAACCTAAAGGTAGCACTTCATCTAAATTTCTATTATAGCTATCAAGGATTTTATAATCACTTGGACCGTAATACAAATCCATGCTCTTATTAAGTTCCCCTCCTTCAAGAGCTAAGGGCAATTTAGTGGCAAAAGCTTTGGTGAAAAGGGTGTCTATATCTTCGTCCTGAACCAAGTTTTGAGAGTGGAAATATCCTGTTTTAAAAGGTTGATCCGCCAAAAGAATAGACGTGAAAAAGTGTTGTTTGTTGGCAATCCAGGTGACCTCTTTCTTGGTATCATCCTTAGACTCACCCTGACCTAAATAATCATCTTTTCCACCTTCATATTCAAAAATAAGCTCGGTATATCTATTTTCATAAGAGATACTTTGCGCATGACGATAGGTTTTGATCTTCCAATCGATATTAACTTCCTGTGAACTATTAAACACATCATTTAATCCCTGTGAGCGTACATGGAAACCAAACATATAATCATTTGGTTTCAACTCATAACGATACTCTAAAAACTTACTTTCAGAAACCTTAAGCTTCATCGACACTACCGTGTTCTCGCCATTTTTAGTGATCGTTGGCTCAAAATAAAGATCTTGGGTATTTAGGTTTCTGTTATCTGTAGTGGAAAATGAAATATTAAAAGACGCATTGCCATCTTTTATAATATAGATAGGCACAGAATCAGAATTCACGAACTTTTTAAGTTTTACCTCTGAAAGGTATCCCCCTTTATTGCTAAACTTTAATTCTAACAAATCGGTCTCCACCAAAGTCTCATTGTCTTTAGCTGATGGAAGAGTTGATGCATAAGCAAATGCACCCAATTTATTCTTTAAACCTTCTAGCCTCAACGAATCCGAAGCTGTTGTATTGGAAAAGTCTTCAGCACGCGCCTCAAAAGTGTCTTTTTTCACTTCCGCACTTTTCGCTGCCTCTACCTGCGCTTTTTTCGCTATTTCTTCTGCTGCAAGTTCCTCAGGAGTGGGTTGGTTTTGCCATAGCATGAACAATAATATCCCAAAAATAAGAACGAATCCTATAATCGAATTGAGATCAAATTTCTTTTCTTCCATTTATTTGATATTCAGACGTGAGAGCTTTAATATCCTGCCAGTCTTTTTAAGTTGGTAATTATTTTCTAATACGGGTTTTTCAGAGCAAAAATAAGTCCGAATTTAATTTTGTGCCATACTGACACGGCTTTCATTATCTTTATAATCTAAGGCAGCTTTTACAAATGCCACAAACAATGGATGCGGATTGGTTACTGTACTTTTATATTCAGGATGATACTGCACCCCAACAAACCAATTATGTGAAGGAATTTCAACAATCTCTACCAATCCTGTGTCAGGATTTAATCCGGTAGCCTTCATGCCAGCAGCTTCAATTTGATCTTTATACGCATTGTTGAATTCATAACGATGGCGATGACGTTCTAGGATATCAGCTTTATTATAAACCTCTCTAACGATGCTTCCTTCTTCCAAATGACAAGCCCAAGCGCCAAGACGCATGGTGCCACCTTTATCAGTGATGTTCTTTTGTGATTCCATCAAATCAATGACCGGATCAGAGGTATGCGGATTCATCTCAGTCGAATTGGCATTTTTTAAACCCAATACATTTCGGGCATATTCAATAACTGCCATTTGCATCCCTAAACAAATTCCTAAAAACGGAATATTGTTTTCTCTCACATACCTAACTGCCTCAATTTTTCCGTCAACGCCACGCTCTCCAAAACCAGGAGCAACCAATACACCATCTAAATGTGCTAATTTTTCGGCGGCATTTTCTACGGTTAAATGTTCGGAATGTATAGATACTACACTGACTTTTACCTCATTTTCAGCACCGGCATGAATGAACGATTCTAAAATAGATTTATAGGAATCCTGTAATTCTACATACTTTCCTATCAATCCAATGGTTACTTCGCCCTTGGGATTCTTAAGACGTTTTAAAAACTGATTCCACTGTGTCAAATCTGGCTTATCGCTTTGAAGATCTAATTTTTTAAGAACTACTTTATCCAAACCTTCCTCCAACATCAAATTGGGTACGTCATAAATAGTTGATGCATCAATAGACTGTATGACCGCTTCCTCACGAACGTTGCAAAACAAAGCCAACTTTCTTCGCAAATCCGCCGGAAGTTCATGCTCCGTACGACAAACTAAAATATCTGCCATAACCCCACTTTCCATCAATGTTTTGACACTGTGTTGGGTCGGTTTTGTCTTCAATTCGCCTGCTGCCGATAAATAAGGAATCAAAGTTAAATGGATGACAATCGCATTATGCTCTCCCAAATCCCATTTTAACTGACGCACTGCTTCAATATAAGGCAAGGACTCGATGTCACCAACCGTCCCTCCTATTTCTGTAATTACAATATCGTAATCACCAGAGTTTCCCAAAATTTGGACACGATGCTTGATCTCATCAGTAATATGTGGAACTACCTGAACGGTCTTCCCTAAAAACTCGCCACGACGTTCTTTCTCTATTACACTTTGATAGATACGACCTGTAGTTACGTTATTGGACTGACTTGTTGGGACATTCAAAAATCGCTCATAATGGCCTAAATCCAAATCGGTTTCAGCACCATCATCCGTGACATAGCATTCGCCATGTTCATAAGGATTCATTGTACCTGGATCCACATTAATGTAAGGATCCAATTTCTGAATGGTTGTTCTGTAGCCTTGCGCTTGAAGTAGTTTTGCCAAAGAGGCTGCAATAATGCCTTTCCCTAAAGAAGACGTTACACCTCCTGTGACGAATATGTATTTTGTAGTATTTGCCATGATGCGTTGTTAAACGCAGGCAAATTTACAAAAATTAAATAGTTATTATCGTATCTAATTTTAGTTATTTATGAAGGCCATCAGCCATCTCGAATTTGACGTAAAGTACTTGTAAACACCTACTTATAAGAGCTCGTAGTTTTACAATAAATTAATAAAATCTAAATTTTTAAAATAAAAAACCTGCGTCAAGATCAAAACTGATGAAGCAGGTCTTTATTTTTTAAGCATTTTTCATTAATCTATTCTATTATCATCTTTCTTAATTTCGAAGTTTTTAAAATCTTCATCGTTAACCATGGTCCAATTTCAAAATTCTTAAAATAATCTTTATTGAGCTTATTGACATCTTCCACGGTCAGGTGTTTAACTTCATTTTCAACATTTTCCTGAAATATCATGTCTCTGTCCTAGTATAAATTGATATTGATGACCCTTGCCAATTTATTGCTATTTGCTCGTGATATAGTTTGTATTGGACTGGAGAAAAAATAACGAAGAAACAACAGCAGAGTAAATCCAATTTGGAATAAAGGGATGTTTTTATTTGTTATTTATGGATAATTAATTGACTTTAAATATATAGCAAAAAAAGACAGACCATTTTATGTTTATTAAAATTTACTTGATTTTCATTAGAAATTACTTTTCAACATCTTAGTATTTTAAACAAGAACTTATATTCGGAAACCAGTATTTGACATCTCAAAAAACCTAATCGTAACATATTATCCTTATTTTTAAATTCACAATTTTAAAAAAACAAGATGAATTATACTCAAAAAATGCTCAGGGATGACGCCCTTAAAGGAAAAACAATTGTGGTTACTGGTGGCGGTAGCGGATTGGGCAAAGCCATGTCCAAATATTTCTTAGAATTGGGCGCCAATGTTGCCATTACTTCGCGGAATCTTGAAAGATTAAAAACTACTGCTGAAGAACTGGAAAAAGAAACCAATGGCACTTGTCTCCCACTACAATGTGACGTTCGTAATTATAACGAAGTTGAAGCCATGTTAAAAGGAGTTATCGAAAAATTTGGCAAAGTGGATGTACTTCTTAATAACGCAGCTGGAAATTTCATTTCGCCTACAGAGCGGCTTTCAGCAAATGCATTTGATACGATTATTGACATTGTTTTGAAAGGCACGAAAAACTGCACCTTGGCCTTTGGCAAACATTGGATTGAAACCAAGCAAACCAACACTACGGTTCTCAATATTGTAACTACATATGCATGGACGGGCTCAGCTTATGTCGTGCCAAGTGCAACCGCAAAGGCTGGTGTATTAGCAATGACCCGGAGTCTGGCGGTAGAATGGGCAAAATACGGCATGCGCTTTAATGCGATTGCGCCAGGTCCATTTCCTACAAAAGGAGCATGGGACCGACTCTTGCCAGGCGATTTAAAAGACAAGTTTGACATGGCCAAAAAAGTTCCTTTAATGCGTGTGGGCGAACATCAGGAATTAGCAAATTTAGCAGCGTATCTCATTTCTGACTTTTCTGCTTATATCAACGGAGAAGTAATTACTATCGATGGTGGCGAATGGCTAAAAGGTGCAGGACAGTTTAATTTACTCGAACAAATTCCAGAAGAAATGTGGGATCAATTGGAGGCGATGATCCGCGATAAAAAAGGCAAGAATTAAATAGCATATACTTTTGAAACTATAAACGAACGCGGTAAAACAAAGTGGCCCTCTCCTAAAATAAAAGCCCGTTCTAGTTAAAGGACTGTAAACAGACCCTAAACCATTTCCTTATTTTCATGATGGTGCCTATTAAAATCAGGGCTGCTTTGTTAACAAGTAACATTTTTTAAACTCGCAAATAATTGTATTTTTACCGCTTCTAAAATCAGAACATTTAATGGGCAAAATCATTGCAATAGCCAACCAAAAAGGAGGTGTTGGAAAAACAACAACATCAGTAAATCTAGCCGCTTCCTTAGGTGCCTTAGAGAAAAAAGTATTGTTAATTGATGCCGATCCGCAAGCCAATGCATCATCTGGCTTAGGGGTCGATGTGGACAGTGTGGAAGTTGGTTCTTATCAACTGATTGAACATTCTGCAAAAGCAGAGGATTGCATTATCGTTTCAAGCGCAGCTCATGTGGATATTATTCCGGCACATATTGATCTTGTAGCTATTGAGATTGAACTAGTTGATAAAGAGGAACGTGAGTATATGCTCAAAAAAGCAATCAACCATCTTAAAGATAGTTATGATTATATTTTGATTGATTGTGCACCTTCTTTAGGACTTTTAACCTTGAATGCACTCACCGCTGCCGATTCGGTCATTATTCCGATTCAATGTGAGTATTTTGCCTTGGAAGGTCTTGGTAAATTATTAAATACTATTAAAAGTGTGCAACGTATCCATAACCAAGATTTGGACATCGAAGGAATGTTATTGACCATGTATGATTCGCGATTACGTCTCTCCAACCAAGTCGTTGAAGAAGTCCAAAAGCACTTTAGTGATATGGTTTTTGAAACGATTATTCAGCGTAATGTACGTTTGGGGGAAGCACCAAGTTTTGGAGAAAGCATCATCAATTATGATGTGAGCAGTAAAGGGGCCTCCAATTATTTAGATTTAGCAAAGGAAATTATTAAAAAGAACGGTTAATGGCGAAGGCAACACAGAAACAAGCTTTAGGAAGAGGATTATCAGCACTTTTAAAAGATCCAGCCAATGATATCAAATCGGTTCAGGATAAAAATGCCGATAAAGTGATCGGTAGTATTGTAGAGTTGGAATTAGAGGCCATCGAAATCAATCCGTTTCAACCACGGACTAATTTTAATGAAGAAACACTTAAGGAATTAGCATCTTCTATTAGGGAACTAGGCGTTATTCAACCCATAACCGTTAGGAAACTTGAGTTCAATAAATACCAATTAGTATCGGGAGAACGTCGATTTAGAGCTTCAAAACTTCTTGGATTGCCAACCATTCCTGCATATATAAGAATTGCCAATGATCAGGAATCATTGGAAATGGCTTTGGTTGAAAATATCCAACGTCAGGATTTAGATCCGATTGAAATTGCACTTTCTTATCAACGTTTGATTGATGAAATTCAGTTGACTCAAGAACAAATGAGTGAGCGTGTGGGCAAAAAGCGTTCTACAATAGCCAATTACATGCGTCTTTTAAAATTGGATCCTATCATTCAAACCGGGATGCGTGACGGCTTTATTTCGATGGGACATGGACGTGCCATCATTAATATTGAAGACCAATCCAATCAACTTGATATTTATGAAAAAATTCTCACTGATAAATTATCCGTTAGGGATACGGAAGCCTTAGTCAAAAACTATCACAATACGAGCGAAACTAAAACTCCTGAAAAGGAAGAAATGCCTAAATTCATTAAAAACGGCGTGAAAGAGTTTTCCGAATACTTTGGACAAAAGATTAACGTTAAGGTAAGCAAGAACGGAAAAGGTACGATTAGCATCCCTTTTCATTCTGAAGAAGATTTCAATCGTATCAAAAAACTTGTGCAAAGTGCCAAATAAACGTCTTAATATACTCCCTTTTATTTTATTTTTTATCTGTTTCAATGGTTTTTCTCAAACCGATACAGATAGTATTTCCAAGAGTATTGGTAAAGAAGTTATCATTGATAGCATGGTTAGTAAACCAATGAATATTTTAGCGCCCTCAAGAGCAGCCTTCTATTCGGCCGTTTTACCAGGGTTGGGACAAGCTTATAACAAAAAATATTGGAAAATCCCAATCGTTTATGCCGCTCTAGGTACTGGAATTTATTTCTATTTAGATAATGACAAAATCTATCAGCGCTATCGAAATGCTTACAAAAGCAGACTTGCAGGCCATACCGATGATGAGTTTTTTGGCGATGGCACAACCCCAAAAGTGTCAAGTGACGGTTTGATACGCGCACAAAACACTCTGAGGCGTAATAAAGAATTATCCTTGCTGATTACCTTTGGACTCTATGCCCTAAATATTATTGATGCGAATGTAGATGCCCATTTACTCCAATATAATTTGGATGAAAATTTGGCATTGAAACCCCATTTCAAATATAATGAACAAGAAAACGCCACAAATTTGGGGCTGACTTTGAATTTTAAATTTTAATCATGAAACGAGCATGCTAAATATTTTATCACTCAAGGGAATTATTAATAGCTAACAACATGCCCGTACTGAGCCAAGTCGAAGTATGTCCGGTAAAAAAAATAAACACATGAAAATAGGTCTTTTAGGTTATGGCAAGATGGGAAAAACCATTGAACAAATTGCTCTCAAACGAGGACATGAAATAACCTTAAAAGTTGATAAAGACCCCGAAAGTTATGTCCTTGACCATATA
The DNA here is from genome assembly GCA_038243395.1 of Flavobacteriales bacterium. Classification (GTDB taxonomy): domain Bacteria; phylum Bacteroidota; class Bacteroidia; order Flavobacteriales; family Flavobacteriaceae; genus Gelidibacter. The sequence continues at coordinate 33,004 of JBBSRC010000019.1, forward strand.
GACGTTGCCATTGACTTTAGCACTCCTGATGCCGCAGTAGATAATATTACAAATTGCTTTAATCATAACATTCCCGTTATTTCTGGAACTACAGGTTGGTTAGAAAATTATGATGATGTACTTGCTTTATGCAAAGAAAAAAATGGCACCTTTCTTTATGCTTCAAACTTTAGCTTAGGCGTCAATATATTTTTTGAATTGAACCGAACGCTATCAAAATTGATGGCCAATCTGCCAGAATATAACATCAGTTTGGAAGAGATCCATCATACTCAGAAATTGGATGCGCCAAGTGGCACAGCGATTACGCTAGCAGAAGATATCATTGAAAATTCAAGATATGGTTCATGGACGCTTGATGCGGCAAAACCAAATGAGTTGCACATTAATTCCAAACGAATTGATAGTGTTCCAGGGACACATGATGTGACGTATACGTCGGCAGTGGATACCATCGAAATTAAGCACACAGCACATAACCGCGACGGATTCGCTTTAGGTGCCGTGATTGCGGCAGAATGGATTGCAGGCAAGAAGGGTGTGTTTTCAATGAAAGATGTGTTAAACATTGGTTAACAAATTGACCACTTTTGAATTGCGATTTACGATTTACAATATATTTGTTGAACCGGTAATAAGTTCAGATTTTTAAATTTGAAAGAACCGAAAATTTAAACAGTAACAGATGACATTTACTCAGTGGTTTATTTTCTTTTTCGTGATACAGGTAATTCACGGACTTGGTACATGGAAATTATATGTCAAAGCAGGCAGACAAGCGTGGGAAGCATTCGTCCCTGTTTACAATGCCGTCATTTTGATGAAAATCATCAACCGACCTTGGTGGTGGACTATTTTGTTGTTCGTTCCTGTGGTCAATCTCATCATGTTTCCTGTTATTTGGGTAGAAACTGCTAGAAGTTTTGGAAAAAATACGACGACAGACACGGTTCTAGCACTGGTTTCATTAGGGTTCTACAACTATTATCTTAATTATTTTGTCGATGTTGTGCATGTTAAGGATCGAAGTATACATCCTAAATCGGCAGCTGGCGATTGGGTAAGCTCTATTTTATTTGCCATTGTTGCCGCTACCATTGTTCACACCTATTTTATTCAACCGTTTACCATTCCAACGTCATCTTTAGAGAAAACTTTATTGGTGGGCGACTTTCTATTTGTGAGTAAATTGCATTATGGTGCCAGAATCCCAATGACTACTGTGGCGGCACCGATGGTTCATGATACTATTCCGTTTTTGAACGTTAAATCCTATCTTTCAAAGCCTGAGTTGCCTTATATGAGACTTCCAGGTTTTCAAAAGATTAAGCGTAACGATATTGTCGTTTTCAACTGGCCTGTGGACACAATGTTAGACATGCGCCATACCGATAAATTTTACTATAAACCAATCGACAAGAAAACCAATTATGTAAAACGTGCCGTTGGTTTACCAGGAGATACTTTATCCATAAAAGACGGGTATGTTTATATTAATGGAAAACAAAATGTATTGAATGATCGTGCAAGAATCCAATTCTCGTACGACGTTACTTTTAAGGGGCAGATAGCTTCAGATGCACAGGTTTTTGATATTTTGAAGCGTTTTGACATGACGGACGGTCTGGGCTATGATCAAGAAACTGAAAAATGGATTATTCCTGCTGCCACTGAAGAAGCAGTCGCCAGAGCAAAAAATCATCCAAACATAGCCTCCATCGAAATTAGAAAAGATGTGTTGGACAATCGCGATGCAGGAATCTTCCCGATGAATGCAGCCTATAATTGGAACAACGATTATTTTGGACCTTTATATATTCCTCAAAAAGGAAAAACTATCACGCTTACACCAGAAAATCTACCCTTATACAAACGTGTCATTAAAGTTTATGAAGGTCGTGAGCTGTCCGTAAATGGCACTCAAATTAGTATTGATGGCCAACTGGGCAATCAATATACATTTATCAAAGATTATTATTGGATGATGGGAGACAATCGCCATAATTCACAGGATTCAAGAGTTTGGGGCTTTGTGCCATTTGATCATGTGGTCGGAAAACCCGTGCTTGTTTGGATGAGTTGGGACGGAAAAAGTCCACGTTGGGAACGCTTCTTCACCACGGTTGGTGGCAACGGTAAATTAGTGTCATATCTCATCCCATTCCTTGTTTTAATAGGCGTTTGGTTCGGTTATAACGCATGGCGAAAAAGAAGAGATTCAAAATAGTCGCATCATAGTAGTTCTTTTTTAATCATGGATATTCTACTTCATCCCACTTATTTCCCGAGTATTGCGCAATGTGTAGTAATGGTTCAGGCAAATACAGTGACTTTTGAAGTTTGCGATAATTATCAAAAACAGACCTATAGAAACCGAATGAACATTTACGGACCGCAAGGAAAGATGCCTTTGACGGTTCCTGTTGTATATTCTCAAAAAAATAGACAACTCTATAAAGATATCGTGATATCAAACGATGGAAAGTGGCAGGATTTGCATTGGAAATCGATACAATCCGCTTACAGTAGTTCGCCGTTTTTTGAATTTTATGAACTTGATTTGATCCATCTTTTTAGTGAAGAAGCAACGTATTTGATGGATTTCAACTTCAAATGTGTGGAAGCTATTCTCGAATGCTTACAGCACGATTTAAAATTTGAACTTACTTCTGAATTTGAATTGAACCCTATTAATAAAATGGATTACCGCTATCTGGTAGATCATAGAAAAGAGACTGAGCAACCCTTAAAACCCTATGTTCAGGTATTTGATGAGAAATATGGTTTTATACCAAATTTGAGTGTTCTCGATTTAATTTTTAATGAAGGTCCAAACGCGTTGCTCTACCTTGAAAGACAAGCTTTACCTATATAATGTTACAATTCTTTATACATTACGGAATTCATTTTGCTCTGCCCTTATTGGTGGCCTACGTTTTCTTTAGGTCCAACTGGAAAATAGCGTATTTGATTATGATTGCCACGATGCTCATTGATTTAGATCATTTGTTGGCAACGCCGTTATTCGATCCCGGACGTTGTAGCATCAACTTCCATCCACTCCACACTTATTACGCTATGATAGTTTATGTGGGATTTTTATTCTTTAAGAAAACTAGGATTTTAGGTATTGGATTGGTCATTCATATGATTGCGGACGCGGTGGATTGCTGGATGATGTAAGTTTGAGGAATAAGGAATGAGGTTTGAGGTTTGAGGTTTGAGGTTTAAAAAATAAAACTTCTCATGGTAAAAAAATCTATAACACAGAGTTCCACGGAGAAACACGAAGTTACACAGAGAAAAAGGAAATCATTTTGATTGAGATTTAGACTTCCGACTGCTTAATCATTTAATCCTAACCCTACTCATAATCGGAAAATGATCAGAGTATTTGACATCAAAGGTTTTAAATCCGTTGACTTCAAAATGGTCATCCACCATGATATAATCAATCCGAACAGGGAAAAACTTAAAGTCAAAAGTACGCCCAAATCCATTGCCAGCTTCGACAAAAGCGTCTTTCATGCCAGCTCCAATTTCTTTATAGACATAGGAATAAGCAGTATTATTAAAATCGCCACAAATTATAACTTTATAGGTGCACTTTGCTTTATGATCTAAAAACAACTCTGTTTGAGCCTGCTGTAAACTAAAGGTTTTCCCCACGCGTTTAACTAAATTTTCAGAGGTTTCATTTTTCAACGGATCCGTACTTACATCAATTTTAAAGGATTGCAAATGCACATTATATATTCTTATGGTGTCTTTCCCTTTCACAACATCGGCAAAAATAGCATTGTTGAAGGTGTTTGGAAATTCGATAATACCTTCATTAATGATAGGAAACTTAGAAAATATAGCTTGGCCGTTTATGATTTTACCACCTGAAAGCGATTCAAATTTGTAATAGTCTTTTAATGTTAATGCCTTATCCGGTCGGTAATCTTGCATACTGATGATATCTGGTTTTTTTTCATCAATAAACTGACTTATTTCTTTGCCAGCTTTTATATCAGGAATCCACTCAAAAACATTAAACAACCGGACATTATAATTCATGACGACAATATTCTCAGGATCCTCCACGAGTTTTGAACCAGAAAACTTGTACAAGGATACCACATGTTGAAAGCCTATCAGCAAAACAATCAAGGACAATAAGAGTTGCCTTTTGACATTCAAAAGCCAATACACTAAAAATAGAAGATTAACGATAATTAGAAAAGGCATCGTCAGGCTCAAAACAGATACAAATCCGAAGCGTTTTGGCTCCAAATACGGTAAAATATAAGCCAAGAAGAGCGTAAATGCAGCAAGAGAATTTAAGAAAAACACAAACTTATTGAAGAGATTGAGTTTTTTCATTGGACTTAGTCTTTAGCCTTAAATAAAAAAGCTTTCTCCTCTTCGGTTAGACTTTCATAGCCACTTTTACTGATTTTATCCAATATTAGGTCTATTTGCTTTTGTTTGCTAAACTCTTTAAATTCAGATTTCGTATGACCCGCTACCGAATTCGATTTCCGTTTATGGACCGTTCTTAATGGCGATTTTTTGGACGTTTTGAAAAGAGCGGCAATGCGATCCATAAACTTCTCAAATCCTTTGCCAATATCGTGTCCTTTTAATAATTGTTTCGCATAATAATAACCCAATGCCACACCGCCCAAATGAGCAATATTACCGCCTTGGTTCATTCCGAAAAGCCCTATAATATCAAAAACTACAAGTGCTACACCTAAATGCCAAAGTTTTATATTGAAGAATACTACACGCACTTCTGTATTGGGCATATAAGCACATAGAAATATCAGTAAAGCCCTTACCCCTGCAGAAGCTCCAACTAGAGCACCAACTGGTTTTAATAAGTCCTGTGGTAACACGTTATAGGCAAATAAGAAAAAGAGCCCACCCATAATAATTCCCAGAAAATAAATATTCAATGTCAGTTTTGGACTAAATAAATTAAGCATCATGCGGGATACGTAATAAAGCACCAGTAAATTGAATAGCAGATGTAAAAAACCATAATGTGTAAAACCGTACGTGATAATACTCCAGGGTTTAAAGATAAAATCGCCGACATTTTTTGGCAGTTCCAACCAATACAGAGAACTTCCTGATTCATCAATCAACGAAAGCACCAGCCCAATTAAAAAAACAACCACATTAACTGCGATTATTTTTTCAAGAACATTAAGCTGTCTTAACTTATCCTGAATATCTTGATTTAATGAGGTCATCTATCCCAACGGTTTTTATTGAACTGCGTTTTTTTCCAAAACCACATCATTAAGAATCCAGTTAACGCTCCACCAAGATGGGCAGCATATGCTGTATTGTTAGGACTAAAAAATGATTGTCCTGTTAACGCCGAAATCAAATCCAAAGCAATGATTCCAGGAATAAAATATTTGGCTTTAATGGGTACCGGTAAAAAGATAAGCATCAATTTGGACTCAGGAAATAACATCCCAAAAGCAACTAAAATACCCATAATAGCACCTGAAGCACCCACCATAGATGAATTGAAAATATAATACATATTTTGCAGCTGATCTCTTTGTGCCACATTAACCCCATCCATTACTTTTCCTGTGCTCAGAGTGTCATGAATTTGAGACGATGTAAAACCTGCAGAAAGAATATCTGATTCCATTGGTAGATATTGTAAATAATAAACACCCAACATAACAAGGGCAGCTCCTAAACCTGCAGAAATATAAAAGAAGATGAATTTTTTTGCTCCAAAAACCTGCTCAACAGCAGTTCCAAACATCCATAAAGCAAACATATTAAATGCAATATGCATAAAATTACCATGCATGAACATGTGGGTCAGGATCTGCCAAGGCTGGAATGCATCGTTCTTAGGAAAATGTAAAGCAAACCAATTGTAAAATATACCGTTTTGTATGGTGAGTGTACCTATAAACATCAACACATTGATGATGAGCAAATGCTTAACAGTGTCTGTAATTCCTCTCATTCTTTTTAATCTTAACTTTAAATAAAATTACATAAATTTTCTATCAACTTCCTCAATTGACAATGTAATAAACGTGGCACGGTTAGTAGGTGAAACCGATGGTTCCTTGCATGCAAACAGACTATTTACCAAATGTTCTTGTTCTAAATTTGATAAAGACTGTCCTGTTTTTATTGCCAAACTTTTCGCCATGGATTTTGCCAACAAATCCGTTGCACTAAAATGGCTATCGGGTACTTCCTGCTCCACATCGCTTATAAGTTGTTCCAAGATCATGGAGACTTCGCTGTCTGGAACATTTATTGGAAGTCCAGTAATTTCAACCAGTTCGTAGTCAATATTTGAGAAAACAAAACCTGTAGCTTCCAGATCGTCTTTTAATTGCTTCAGAATAGTGAGTTCAGCACCAGTAAAATGCAGTTGTAAAGGGAATAATAACTGTTGACTTACCGCCTCCTTAACCGTCATGCTTTTCAATAAGCCTTCATATAAAACTCGTTGGTGTGCTCTGTGTTGATCGATCATCAGCATTCCAGATTTGATGGTGCTAATGATGTATTTATTCTGAAATTGATAGGTACTTTGTGTGGTTTCTGTATATAAGCCAGTATCAAACAAGGAAACTTTTTCGGGTTCACTCTCAAATTCCACTTGACTAAAATCTTGCCGATCACGTGTTCCTTTAGATTCCAATCCCACATAAAGACTATCCCAGTTGGTGGGCGGTTGTTTCCTAAATGCTGTGGTTTGCTTGCTTGATACACGTTCTTCTCGAAAAGGATTGTAATCACGATCGACCTCCACCGTTGGTGTTGCAGCGCCCTTATCTCTATAATCATAGGGTGTATCGAGATTCGTGTCATACTCAAAATCCAATACTGGCGCTATGTTAAATTGACCTAAACTATGTTTTACCGATGATCTTAAAATCGCATAAAGTGTATGCTCATCATCAAATTTGATTTCAGTTTTCGTAGGATGAATATTGATATCAATCGATTTTGGATCAACGGTTAAGTTTAAAAAATAGATGGGATGGTTGCCGTCTTTAATCAAACCTTCAAAAGCCGCATTGATGGCATGATTCAGATATGGACTTTTAATAAACCGGCTATTGACAAAAAAGAATTGTTCTGTCCTTGTTTTTTTAGCAAACTGAGGTTTGCCCACGAATCCTGAAATGGTTAACACCTCAGTAGTCTCCTCAACGGGAACCAATTTCTCATTGGTTTTAGTTCCGAAAATATTCACGACACGCTGACGGTAATTACTCTCCTGCAGATTAAAAACTTCGCTTCCGTTATGGTACATCGTAAATGAAATCTTAGGATGTGCCAGAGCCACACGATGAAATTCATCAATGATATGGCGCAATTCCACTGTATTGGATTTTAAAAAATTACGGCGTGCAGGTATATTAAAAAATAGATGTTTTACGGCAATCGAAGTTCCTGTGGGCGTAACCGTAACTTCTTGGGTTTTAATTTCACTGCCTTCGATAGCGATCAGCGTTCCCAGTTCTTCCGAATCTTGTTTCGATTTCAGTTCCACATGTGCAATGGCAGCAATACTTGCTAAAGCTTCTCCTCTAAATCCTTTAGTATTCAAACTGAACAAATCATCGGCTGAGCGAATTTTGGAGGTCGCATGACGTTCAAAACTCAAGCGCGCATCGGTAGCACTCATACCCTTACCATTATCTATGACTTGGACAAGTGTCTTTCCCGAATCTTTAATAATTAATTTTATGGTATTCGCATCAGCATCAATGGCATTTTCAAGCAATTCCTTGACTACAGAAGCAGGACGTTGTACCACCTCTCCTGCCGCAATTTGATTAGCAACATGATCTGGTAAAAGTTGAATAATATCTGACATTAGCCTTTTGGAAAGAATATGGACAAATCAAATTCTATAATTAATAGGAAAATAAAAACTAAAATCCCAAAAATAATGAGCGTTCGTCTGTTTGCTGCTGCGTCTGGTGTGTTTTTATAATCGTCCCAGGCATTTATGAATTTACCCTTTAAACCAACATTTCCAATCGTTTTTCTCTGATCATCAAATTTATGCTTGATTTCAAAGGGATTTCCTTTTCCTTGATAGTGTCTTGGAATGTAATTGTATTTTTTATTTTGACGTGTTTTAAAGATGCCCATAATTTCTAAATTTTGTAGTTACTTAAAACATACCAGATCATAATTACCATACCTAAAACAATTAGTAGTACGGGCAGTGTTGATGTTTTCTTCTTACGCTGTGTCGCTTTACTCCATGAGGGATCAAAATCATGAGATTTGTCCTTATGAAGTTCTTTACGGTGTCGTGGCGTGTAACTGAACCGTTTAGGTTGACGCTGTTTAAATAAATTCACTGTTGAACGTTTGCCTTTGTGAATTTCAAATGTACTCAAAATACGAGGAAAAACGATGGTTTCACTGCTAAAATTTGTTAACTAAAGTTGGAAGAATGAAGCTTGAAGCACTGGAGGATGACAGATGAAAGATGACTGAGGGCCTGACAGATGACCGAAGATAGATTTCTGAAACTAATCACACTACTGAGAGTGAGACTGAGACTGTGATTTATTAAATCGTCCATCACTCTAAATAAAACAGAAGTACCGCCGACGGACTACTAATTACTGCCGACTGACCTACGATTTATGACGCAAAACCGCCATCTTAATAGCAGCTACAGCAGCTTCAACACCTTTATTACCGTGTTTACCACCAGATCTGTCAATCGATTGTTGCATTTCATTATCGGTCAACACGCAAAAGATTACTGGCGTATCGTGCAGTACATTTAAATCTTTAATACCTTGAGAAACCGCTTCACAAACAAAATCAAAATGTTTAGTTTCCCCCTGGATAACGCAACCTATGGCAATAACTGCATCTACTTGATGCTCTTGCATTTTTTTGCTACCGTAAATCAGCTCGTAACTACCCGGAACATACCAACTGATAATGTTTTCAGGCAACGCACCATGTTCAACTAAAGTATCAAGTGCACCTTTAAAAAGGTTATCCGTGATATTGTTATTCCATTCTGAAACAACAATCCCAAACCGAAAGTCTTTCGCGTTTGGGATTGTATTTTTATCGTAATCTGATAAATTTTGATTTTTTGTTGCCATTTTTCTTACAAACTTGCTTGTGCTTGTCCAATAAACACATCAATATTAGCCGCTTCACTTGATGCTGGATACGTTTCTTTAATGGTATTAAAATGCTCAAGAGCTTTTTTCGTCTTCCCTAAATTCATGGCTACATTACCGGCCTTAAATAGAAACATTGGAGTCGTGTAGTCATTCGTATTCATTTTGGCAGCACTCTCATAGTAACTTAATGCATCTTCAGGTTGGTTCAACTGGACAAAAGCATCTCCAATTCTTCCTTTTGCAATAGGCCCTAACATTTTATCTTTTGTTGAAAATTTACCCAAATATTTTACAGTATTTTCGTAATCATTCAAACTGTAATAAGCCATTCCAGCATAATAGTTAGCTAAATTAGCCGCTGGTGTACCACCGTGTTCATTTATGATATCCAACATACCATATTTACCTTCGCCTCCATTTAGAGATAACGTGTATAATGAATCTTTAGCTGTTGTGCCAATTACCGCTTGTTCAAAGTATTGTTGCGCTTGGAACATATCGTTCATCGCTTCGCTAGCTTTAGGTTCTGCAACAAACTTAGTGTAGCCTAAAAAACCTAAAACAACAACCGCAACCGCCGCAATACCACCGATAATATAATTTTGGTTCCTTACTGCCCATTCTTCAGTTTTAGAAGCCGACTCGTCCAAAGTATTAAATACCTCAGCCGTTGTTGAATTTGCTTCTAAAGCTTCAGTCTTTTCTTCCTTCGTTTTTGGTTTGAAACCTCTTTTCTTATAAGTTGCCATATCGTCATTATTAATGCGCCGCAAAATTATAATATTTATTGGTATTTGAAAGGTAATTTTGTTATTTTTCAATAATTTGCGCATCCTTTCGCATTGTTGTAAAACAATCTTATAAAAAAGCGAAATTTTTACATGATATTAAACTCACTTTCCTTACTGAATTATAAGAATTTCGATAGCCAGACCTTCACTTTTGATCAGAAAATCAATTGTTTTGTGGGTGCCAATGGCATTGGAAAAACCAACGTTTTAGATGCAATTTATCATTTGTCTTTCGGAAAAAGTTATTTTAATCCATTAGCTTCTCAAAATATCAGACATGGCGAGGATTTTTTTGTGGTTGAAGGCATTTTTGAAAAAGAAGATCGTGAAGAAAAAATCGTTGTCTCCCTTAAAAAAGGCCAAAAAAAAGTAATTAAGCGCAATTCGAAAGTATATGATAAATTTAGCGACCATATTGGCTTTATCCCAGCGGTTATTATTTCCCCGGCTGATCGAGACCTCATTATTGAAGGTAGCGAGACCAGAAGGAAATTTATTGATAGTGTGATTTCCCAAAGTGACAAAAATTACCTTAATCAACTGATCAATTATAATAAAGTGTTGCAACAGCGCAATGCTTTATTAAAATATTTTGCACTGAACAACACCTTCAATGCCCAAACGCTAGAGATATATAACGAACAGTTGCATGGTTACGGCTCTGAAATATTTTCTATCAGAAAAACATTCTTGGAAACCTTTATTCCTATCTTCAAAGCACGTTACAATGCTATTAGTAATCACAATGAACCTGTTCATTTAAGCTATAAGAGTGATTTGTTTGATGAGGATTTGAACGCACTTTTAAAAAAGAACATCAACAAAGACAAGGCGTTGCAATACACTTCAGTGGGCATTCACAAAGATGATTTAAATTTTGAAATTGACGGTTTTCCAGTTAAAAGATTTGGTAGCCAAGGACAACAAAAATCATTCTTAATCGCGTTAAAATTGGCGCAATTCGATTTTATAAAGCAACAAAGTGGCTTCTCTCCGATTTTGCTTTTGGACGATATTTTTGATAAATTAGATGAAAATCGTGTGGCGCAAATTCTGGAGTTAGTTGATAACAAAAATTTTGGACAGCTTTTTATTAGTGACACTCATGCCGATCGCACCGAAAACATCATCAAGCAGGTGCATCAATCTTATAAAATATTTAAATTGGAATAAAATTCCAAATTTGAAAATTCCAAATTCCAAAGATGCTTCTTAGCGAAATGCCTTCTGGAATTTAGTACTTGATTTTTTGGAAATTATATATTGACATCCTATGAAAAAGTATACATTTTTAATTTTAAGTCTAATACTACTAAGTTGTTCAAATGATCCAAATTCATTGGTCAAACATTTGAATGGTTATTGGGAAATTGACGAAGTCACTTTAGCCGATGGCTCCAAACGTGATTATACTTATAACGATACCGTCGATTATATAAATGTAACCGATAGCTTAACAGGGTTTAGAAAAAAACTAAAACCAGGATTCGATGGCACTTACCTAACTTCTGACGATGCTGAAAGTTTCATATTAAAAATAGAAAATGACAGTCTGCATATTTATTACACTACACCTTATGCGGAATGGAAAGAAACGATTTTAAAGGCTTCAGAAGATCAGCTTTTAATCGTAAATGATCAACATATAAGGTATCTTTATAAGCGTTTTGAGCCCATAAACGTGGAGAAATAAAGTCCATAACAATAAATTTCCTGCCTGTCGGCAAGACGACAAATTCCAATAAAAAATAACTCGAAAATGGCAAAACGTAACAAAGACAATCTATCCATCAGTGATATTCTGAAAGAATTTGTAGACACCAACAAATTACAACCAGGATTGGACAAAGTGAACGTGCAAGATGCCTGGGCGCAAATGATGGGTAATGGCGTTAATAATTACACCACGGCCATTCAATTGGAACGCGATACACTATATGTGCAGCTTAGCTCGAGTGTCCTAAGGGAAGAACTGAGTTATGGCAAGGAGAAAATCATTATCATGTTGAACGAGTCACTTGGTAAGGAAGTCATTAAAAAATTAGTACTTCGCTAAAAGAGAGCGTTTTATTTTATTTAAAATAGACATTTTCTTTTTCTCTTACTCCTGTTTTTCATTATTATTTCCTAATTTCAAGGTCCTAACTTCCTTGTATCTATGAAATATATTAAGCTTCTGTTGACCCTAGTGCTTACTTTAGCTGTGTTTATTGGACTTCAATAGCAAATTTGGTAGCATTCCTCCCTTTGGAAAGTTCTTAAGTCCTAACCAAGGATTTTGGCAAAACGAACAAAATGAAAACATAAGCACAACCTTCCAAATTGACGGTCTTAAAAATGAAGTTACCGTGCATTATGACCAACATTTGATTCCGCATGTATTTGCTCAAAATGACACCGATCTTTACCGTGCACAAGGCTATCTTACCGCCAAGCACAGATTATGGCAGTTGGAATTCCAAACTTTTGCTGCTGGCGGACGCTTGGCAGAAATTATCGGAGTCCAGGCCTTGGACCACGATCGACAGGAACGTCGACGCAGGATGGATTTCGGCGCAGAAAATGCGCTTATAAAAATGCAGGAAGACCCCGAAACATTGAGCTATATTGAAGCCTATCGCGATGGCGTCAATAGCTATATTGATCAACTTCAACCCAAAGACTTTCCGGTAGAATATAAATTATTGGATTATGCACCAGAGCCTTGGACGGTTAAGAAAACCGCGCTATTACTGATGTATATGACCAAAATGTTGTCTGGAGGAGATTCTGATCTGGAATATACCAATGCACTGAAGAAATTTGGAAAAGAACGTTTCGATTTATTATATCCAGATTTTTATGACATCAATGATCCCGTCATTTCTAAAGAAACCGACTGGAGCTTTATTACATAACAATGCCAGACGTCCCTGAAGATGATACGAGTTTAGAGGATATGTCGATTTCGGAAACCATGGACAAACCTAATCCTCATAACGGCAGCAATAACTGGGCAGTTTCTGGAGAAAAGTCTTATTCCGGGCATCCCATATTAGCAAACGATCCGCATTTGAGCTTGAACCTACCTTCCATTTGGTTTGTCATGCAACTGGCAACTCCAGAACACAACAGTTTTGGTGCTACACTTCCAGGAGCTTTAGGTATTATTTCTGGATATAACACTCATATTTCATGGGGCGAAACGAATGCCACACGTGATGTTTTGGATTGGTATAAAATTGAATTTAAAGATAATACTAGAAAAAAATACAAACATGATGGAAAATGGAAAAAAACGACACAGCGTATTGAAGAACTCAAAGTCCGTAATGGCACTACCCTTTATGACACCATCATTTATACACACCACGGCCCAGTAACTTACGATCACAACTTTAAAGGAGACAATCCAAAAGCAGGCTACGCCATGCAGTGGGTTGGCCATATTAGCGGTAATAATCAACGCACCTTCTTAAAGTTTAACGAAGGTAAAAATTATGAAGATTACCTCAATGCCTTAAAAAGTTATACAGCACCAGCACAAAATTTCGTATTTGCTTCTACTGAAGGGGATATTGCATTATGGATTCAAGGTCTGTTTCCCAACAAATGGAATGGACAAGGTAAATTCTTATTGGATGGCAGCAATCCCAAACACGATTGGCAAAGTTTTATTCCCCAGGAATTTAACGCCCATACTAAAAATCCAGAACGTGGTTTTGTAAGTTCTGCCAACCAGCATCCTGTAGATCCTTCTTATCCTTTTTATGTTTTTAATGATGGTTATGAAACCTACAGAAATCGTACGATTAATGATTTTTTCCGAGCGAAGGACAAATTTAATATACAAGATTTCAAGGATCTGCAGAACAATAATTACAATTTAAAAGCGTCGGAATTGTTACCACACATGTTCGCAAATATGGATACCTCATCATTAACAGTTAACGAAACAAAAATTCTAACCATCATTAAAAATTGGGATTTTTATACTGAAATTGATCAATTGGCTCCCAGTATTTGGGAAAGTTGGTGGACAAAACTGTTCCAAATTGTTTGGGATGAATTTGATGCCGATAGCAGTAAAATGGACAAACCGTTTACCTATCAAACCATCTACATGCTCAAAAACCATCCAGATAACGAATTAATGGATATTGTAAACACGCCCGAAAAAGAAACTGCAAATGATTTATTCTTAATTAGCTTTAAAGAGACTGCAGAAGAACTTACAGAATGGAAGGCAAAACATGGCGATTATAACTGGAGTGCTTACAAAGGAACTTTTGTTGGACATTTACTCCAAGCGCTTCCGGCGTTTTCGAGATTTGATCTTCCAGTTGGAGGCGATTACAACACGGTAAATGCCACATCGAAAAATCATGGCCCCTCATGGAAAATGATTGTTGAAATGACTTCCCCTCCAACTGGCTATGGGATATATCCTGGAGGACAATCCGGAAATCCTGGAAGCAAATATTATGACAATTTAATTGATTCCTGGGCCGCTGGAGATTATATTAACCTCTTGTTTATACAAGATCAAAATGACACAAAAGGCATTATGGCGAGCCAAACCTTAACCCCGAAAAAATGAAAAAAACCCTCATAAATTTTATAGTGACGTTACTTATTGCCATTATTCTATCACAGTTTCTACCTTGGTGGCATGTGATGGTAGCAGGTTTTGTTTCTGCATTGTTCTTTAGTTTAAGTCGTACGGCTGTGTTTTACATCCCTTTTTTAGCCATCTTTTTATTTTGGATAGTCTATGCATTTTGGTTGAGTAATGCCAATGACTTTATTTTAGTTCAAAAAATAGCTGTTTTATTGCCGTTGGGAGGAAGTTCGATTTTGCTGCTTTTAATTACAGGTCTTATTGGAGGCCTAGCTGCAGGAGTCTCAGCATTGTTAGGAAAACAATGTAGTTTATTAATTAAAAGATAGGATCCTTTATGAACGCGCTTTTTAAGCAGAATTTTTATTGAACAAACTATGAGTACTTTATATTGTTTGAATTGATATTAAAAACTGGATTGGCATCGCTATTATAAGTATATAAATTTGCAATGACCTGATTTGAAATGAGGAAAGAAAATTTCGACGAAAAAGAATTTCTTAAATAAATATGGTCTAAATGTAATTTGTATTCTTTTTGGCACTATCTTTGAACTATTATATACAATTAATTTAATATTTTATTACAATGAGTAAAGGAACAGTAAAATTTTTCAACGATGCTAAAGGCTTCGGTTTTATCGTAGAAGAAGGAAACAACAAAGAACATTTTGT
>JBBSRC010000020.1:0-48193 GCA_038243395.1 Flavobacteriales bacterium
GATTTAAATTTAGGTTTTCTAAAATTTCGGTCTCAACAATCCTTCCTGGGCTACAGAGGCGATAAGCCTTCCGTCCCTCGTAAAAATATTTCCTCGCGCAAAGCCGCGTGCACCTGATGCATTCGGCGTTTCGATGGCATATAATAACCAATCATCAAAATCTATATCCCGAAAATACCACATGGAATGATCCAAGCTGGCTGTAACGGTATTCCCCCAATGGGCTTTACTGGCATGACGGTTCATAACCGCCGCTAATATATTATAATCAGAAACATAGGTAAGAATCTGTTGTTTTGATGGTACGTCTAAGTGTGAGGCATCTCCTTTTAACTTAAACCACACATTTGTAATTGCTGGCAAATCCTTTTTATCGAACGGATTGATCAATTCTACAGGCTTAAATTCGACAGGACGATCTGCAGACAAAAAGTTCTTTGTTTTTTCAGGAATAAACTCACCAAATTGATCCAGGACTTCCGTCCAACTCATTAATTCTTCAGGTTGTTTGATGCTATCATCCATTTTAATTTGATGATTATAACCTTCTTCCTTTTTTTGAAATGAGGCCGACAGAATAAAAATAGTCGTTCCGTTTTGTTCTGCCGTTACGCGTCTTACCGAAAAACTGCCACCATCGCGGATAATACTAACGTCATATAGAATAGGCAACTCCAAGTCTCCAGCTTCCAAAAAATAAGCATGCATAGAATGCAGCACGCGATTATTGGTAATAGTTCTTGTGGCCGCATTAATCGCTTGCGCTAACACTTGACCTCCAAATACATTGGGACTACCAACGGTTTTACTAAGGCCCTCAAATTGAGTAGGATTGATTTCTTTTACGGTAATGAACTCAACTAAATCTTGAACATTGGTCATAATCAGTATTTTTTATAACCTTTCAAAGATATCTAAATGGATGGAAAATGAAAACTAGGAGTCGTATTTAATCTTGAAATCTGAAGGATATAAAGATTTCAACTCGGTCATTCGTTTTTTTATGACCGATAAATCCGCCTCATTTTCTTGATTATTTATTGCATCTTGATATAGAACACTGATTTCCTTGATGATTGTTTTTTTGTAATGCAAATCAATAGCATCCCCATGTTGCAACAGATACTCAAGCATCAAAAACAGTTTTTGGACCACTATGATGTCATGTTTACAATAGGTTCGCAAAGCGGCCATAACATTGTACATCAGAACTTCAAAACTCACGGTCTTTATACTGACGTAAGCATTTTCATCATCATCAAAAAGATAGCTAGTGTCCCGTTTTTTCATCCGAAGCGCAAACAAATCAGTCATATAATCGATGGAATTTAATGCTGTTCCTGGATCATTAATCCCAGGAGACATGGCTTTTAATGCAATTTCTGTTATTTGTTTAAACGCTAAAACATAATTTTCAATGACAATTTCATTTTTTGAAAAATTAAAATAAGACAATAATTTATCAATTGCTTCTTCATCGAGATCTGCGCCAGAAAATCGTACTAACGGGATATTTTTTGTAATATAAGTTCCTTTATTCTGTGAAATTTCAATTTTAATCTTTCTTTCTTTCGCAAAACTGGCTAAAGACTTTAAACTGACATCTTGAAAATAACCTGATTTTTTCGCTCTTATAACCTCCCAGGCTGAGGTATCAGGGAATTGTGCGTCTAATGATTTTTCATTTTTAATCAAAAAACTTAATCGCTCACATGCTTCGTCAAAAATTTTATCCAGAATTGTTCCTACTTGGATTTGCTGCGAGATGGAATGAATAAAATAAATAAATGCTCCTAAGCATATAGTCATAAAAACTATTGCTAATAATACCGAAAAACCAGGCAACTGATATTTATCCCCGTCGGGAGCGATCGAAACCAAAGTGAAAATACAGTATAATAGTGTGGAGTTATATATTCCCAAAATAATCTGATGTCTTCTGTTGGAAATAAGCCCCGGAAGTAAACGCGGGGAAAAATTACTGGACGCTTGATTAAGCAAAATCATTACCAAGGAAAAACTAAACACCATGATTGAAATCAATCCGCCAATAAAGGTTGTTAAAAGACTTCGTGCAGTTTCTGTATTATTGATGACCAAAAGAGGCGCATTGTCAATTAAGTATTTAGAAACTCCCCAACTTTCTAAGTAATACATGAAAAAAGCAAAAGATAAACCTATTAAACTAATCAATGACGGATAAAAAGCAATGTTGCTTTCTAATTTGATGATGTAATTTAGAATATTATAAAATTGTTTTTTCATAAATCAATGTTTTAGTTGTCATTAACTTGCCGCACTTCTCAAAAGTTATATCCTAGACCAAAGGAAAACCGCGTTCCATCCTCGCCTGTAAACAAATTAAAAGTTCCCGCTAATGACTGTGCTGCCGTAACTCTCACACCACCTCCATAATCATTATGCCATTTATTAGAAAAATCGCCTTTTTGCCAAACCCTTCCAAGATCCCCACCTCCGAATATAGTAAATTGCAAGGGTAGTAATCGCGTTGTTATGGATGGAAAACTATACCTTAAATCCGCACTAGCGACCATCGCATTTCTCCCTGTAAAGCGCTCCGATCGATACCCTCTTAAACCAGTTTCTCCACCAATACGCGACGCTTGATAATATAGAAAATCATTTCCAAAACGGAATTGCGTACGCACATCTGTTTTTAGGACCAAGGTTTTATCTTTGGTCAAAGCATTATAAAAACCAAGATTAGAATTAATGTAACCATACACTTTTTCAAAATCCTGAACATTGGTTTTTACACCAATATTCAGTTTAAAGGTCATCCCTTTTGTAGGATTTACGTTATTGTCTTCACTTAAATAGTCATACTCTGCCTGCAAAGCTCCAAAATAATGTCTCTCAAAAAACTCTTCGTCACTTGAAGTATGAAAAGTATTTATAAATCGATCGAAGGAATCCTGCAGTTGGATGGTTTCAAATAATGCTCTGAAGCCATAATCGCTACCAAATGCCGAGCGTTTCACAACACCAACATGCCCACTATAGATACTGTTCCTAACGCGGTTATAGTCGAAATCGACGGCATTATTAACCGATTCGTTACCAAATCCAAAAAAATTATGGGTGTATGAGGCATTTGTAAGTACGCCTCCAACATTCAAGTTCCAATCAAGAAAAATATTTGCAAATTCTGCTTCATAATCCAACTTCAAACCATTGGTATTAAAGGCAAATTGAGCATTTAAGGCATGTTGTTGTGAAAATGGATTGCGTTGAAATCCGTTAACTGTATAGACGGCCGATGCCCCTAATAAGATTCCTGAATCAGGATTATAACTCAATCCAGGAGTAAGTGAAGTCGTTTTTGTTCGGTTTTTCTCAAAGTTGTAGACATTCAAATTATAGACATCCGTGAATCTTATATTGGCTCCATTTTTTGCTAACACTGTATTCTCCTGTGACCTATGGTCATAAATCTTGATTTTTTTCCCGTTTTGAATATCATAAATATCCTTGCCTTTCCCGCCGACAATTCGGGTAAAAATCATATTCTTGCCTTTTCCATTTACCTCAAAGCGATCTTCATCATTCAATCCATAAATCCAAAGTTCCTTGGTTACTCTACTATCATAGGTGCGATCAATAAACGGTTCACTGACCTCTCCATCTTTTAAACTTGAAATTTTCACTTGCGTCAATCCTTCGTCAAGTCTTGTAATCTCAAAATGGTCTTCTTTATTGGTTCCTGTCAAAACGACCAGTTCATTCAAATAAGCATAGTACCGTTTGGCTATATCTTGAAGTTTGCTTCTACGTCCTTTCAAGTTGCGCTTAATATCCTCAATAATACTATCTCTAACTTCAACTGGAATTTTTTCAAATGCATTTTCAATAACCTCATCGGTAATATTTGCTTGCAAGAACTGGGCTTGTTCCAACCAAACATTCTTGTCGGATTGCTGTATGAGCACACGATCAAGTTTTACCCCAGCACTATTCATCCATTCTATGTCTTCTAACTTACTATCATAAACCTGAAGTTGACGAGAAGATCCTGAAATAATTTTTACGATATCTGACAGAGCGCCATCAAAATTAGAAAATACCTGATCTCTATTACTAGGAATCGGCTTGTATATTCTGTTACCATCGTCTTGATTAAATTGCGCCCAACGCCACTGATCTTGATGCCGATCCCAATCACCGATTAGCATATCGAATAAACGCGCTCTGATATAAGCATTTTCATCAATCCTGAATTTCTCATTCTCTCTTACCGTTTCAATAATATCGTAGGTGCTTTTTATATCATCCGCATAACCAAAAGTACGCTCTTCTGTATATGTTTCTTCGGGCCGCTCCTCTATCATATACATTTGGTTGCCATAATCGTCATTAAAGTCGCCTAGATATTTATGCTTGGGAATGTAAAATATTTTTGGATTGGTATGATATAATTTCGCAGCATGGGACAAATCCGGAATGGCCATAAACGCATAAGGATGCGCGGCAGTGTAGAAGTCAAGTATAAAACCCTCAAACTCTGTACGTTCATAATCGTCGGTCAAATAAGAATTTTTGGAAAGTACTTTCTCTAAATATCGTGGTGTACTTTTACGTAATGCCGTCATGTTTAATTCTCGGCCATCTTTTGTTTGAAGTCGTAAGGATTTTATTTTTCGCCCCCCGCCTTCTCGAACAATTTCCAACCCACCATAAAGGGTATCCAACGTAGCCACAGAAACTTTAATCGGTTTACTAAAAACACTTTTGTACCGATCTCCTAGAAGCATTTTGTAAATTGCCGAATCGCTATTTTCCTCTTCTGCATAAATAGATACTTCAACTTCATTTGGAAATGTATCTGGCAATATGGATAAATCAAAAGTTTTTTTAGGTGCATAGACTTCCTTCTGAAACAACAAATGTGGTTTATCATTTTCCGAACCAAAATATTGTACCCATGAACTGCCATCCTTAAATATTGTAAGTACTGCAAATCCTAGAAGTCCATAAGCGAAAACACCATCATTATTCAAATTAACCGCAGATGTTTTTGACCCAGCTCCAGAAACAATCTGCTTGATATTCCCATTGTCAATGTATTGCAGGTTGTGCTCATGACCAGAAACAAAAACTATATTGCCATTTTCGGTCGCCAAATTCTCCAAACGATTCATTAAATCGTTGTAAAGTTCATTATATCTGTCTTGAATCGAAACTCCACCTTGCGCTCTAATTTGCACAGCCAAGGACGCCAATACTGGCATGGGGATTTTCTTCTGAACAGGAAATAAATGTTTTTCAAGTGCAAACTGGCCACCATGAGTACCATTTGTATACATTGGATGATGCATCGCAAAAACGATGGTTTTACCTTGGGCTGCTTTGATTTCATTTTCTAACTCCAGCATAAAACGTTCTCTAGTTTTTATGACGCAGTTTTCATTGATGGTCGGATGATGATCCCAGTTTTCCAAATACCATTGAGTGTCAATGATAATCATATGTATGGTTTCGCTCACATCAATAATTTTAAGCGGACAGCCATCTTCCGGAAAAAAACTATTCTCATCGAGCGCTTCCTTAATATATTTTTCTTCTAATCTTACACCCGTCACTCCACCTGCATACCATTCATGATTCCCAGGTATAAAAATGCTCTGTCCTTTAAAGTTCTCTACTGATTTTACCTGAGCATTGAGCATGTTCTCTGCCGTACCTCTATATTTATGCTCTATTTCGGGGAGACCTGCAGGGTAGATGTTGTCACCTAAAAATAAGGTGTAATCGCCCTGTGTATTTTTATCTGAAATAAGTTTATGAAAAGCAGTCAAGCCTTGAGACATCCCATTCATAGGAGACAAACCCGCATCACCTACCAAATAAAAAACCTTATCGACTTCTTTATTGGGAAAAATATTTTGCTGATCTTCTTTCTCCAAATATTGCGGTTGATAGGACGCACATGCATTGATGAATAAGAAAAAGAAAAAAAAGATGCTGAGTTTTTTAATAATATCCATTACTGGTTGACGTGTTTTAAGAGTGTTCTTTTGGAAATAACTTGAACTAAAAAAAGTACATGCAAAGCTTTTTTATATTATTTACTTGTAATCCCATTTATTGAAAGCTAATCGAAAGGGCTTATACGGAATCCATATTCAGACAGAAAAACCCCCAAAGTAAAAGATACAAATTAATTTATTTCGATGACCTGTCAAATTGAATATCCCCTTATTTTAAGAAATGACTTCCGTTTCTATAACAATTTCACTGAGTAATGTTTTGTGTACAGGACATCTTGAAGCAATTTCTACTAACCTCTTTTGTTGTGAAGCGTCCAAATCGCCAACCAATTTCAACGTTTTTAAAAGATGGTCAAAGCGTGCTGGTTTCTCTAATTCCCTAATTAAATCATCACTATGTTTTCTGGAATATGTGATGTAAACATATATCTCTTGCAAATCCCATTTCTTACGTTCTGCGTATAATTTTAAAGTCATCGCGGTACAAGATGCTAATGCGACACTTAAAAAATCGTAAGGCGAAGGACCAAAATCATCTCCTCCAATCCTTGCTGGCTCATCGGCGATAAAACTGTGTTTCTGGGTTTGTATGGAGGTCGTAAAGTTATCTTCCAGCAAATTTAAATGGGCCACCAATTGCTGACCATCTGTATCTAAAATCTCATTATTACTGGTGTCAAAATAACCTTGTACCCAAGCACCAATCATATTGCCCACGTACCTACTATCTTTCGGATCAAGCAGCAAGTGATCTGCGTCATTTAAACTAATGAAACTTTTGGGATGATGAGCGTTTTTATAAAGTTGATGTGCATTTTCAATCCCTACGATCTTATCAAAAGGGGCATGCATTATTAGTAGGGGTTTGCGAAGCTCTTTTGTGATTTGAGGAAGATCTGTTTTATCAAAATCCTCAATAAATTTCTGATTTATTTTAAAAGGTCTCCCGCCGATGTTTACCTGAACCTCTCCTTTAGCCGAACGCTCCTCAATACCGTGGGAAAAATGTTTTTTCACGTGATCTACAGTTGCGGGTGCGCCGATTGTGGCGACGGCCTTTACCGTATCTAATTTGGAGGCGGCAACAATCACAGCCGCGCCACCAAGTGAATGACCTATTAATAGCGATGGTGCTTCAAAATGTTCTGCCATATACGCATTGACCGCTAAAAGATCATCCACATTGGCTGAAAAATAACTATCTGAAAATTCGCCTTCGCTTTTACCCAAACCTGTGAAATCAAAGCGTACCACTCCAAACCCGTGAGCAGTTAAAACCTTACTGATATTTTGGACCGATTGGTAAGAACTACTGCAAGTAAAGCAGTGGGCAAAAATGGCGTATTGACTAGGATGTTGATTGGCAGGGAGCTCTAAATAGGCTTGTAATTGATGACCATCGCTATTCTTTATATCTAAATTTTTTCTTGGCATGATACTGTCATTTATATTTTTAAGTGATGCACTTTATCCTGATCCACTGCTTCCGAAAATTCACTTAGAAGCAGTTTCAATTTTGGATGGATATAGTTCTCACAAAAAGGTTTATTAGGATTATTGTAATAGTAATTTGTAATTGCTTCTCTCGATGGTTTAAATTTCACATATGACATTACCTGAGTAATCAGTTTATTATCATATTTATTTTGGAATTCAGTGAGTAAATTTTGAGCAATAGAAAATTGACTTTTACTGAATACATAAATTGCGGAACGGTATTTTAAACGCATGGAATGATTGGACCTACTATTGTGCGTTAACAAATGTATTTCAATTAAAACGGGGAGTGTGATGCAATGCCGATTAAAATGAACGATAACAGCTTCAGAAAAATCAGTGTTTCCGTCATTAGATGCAATATAGCCTTGCTCTACTTTTATAACACCTATCAAGGATTGAAATACAGCCTCGGTGCACCAATGACAGCCGCCTCCAAAAGCAATTTTCACGAGTTCTTCTCTCAAACTAATTTAGTATTTGAAATTAAGGTTTTAAGTAAATGCATCTTATACTTCAATATGTTTGCTTGGATTGATGCGAAAAATAAAGGATGTTTTATAAAAACATCCCTTTCAATTGGATAATAATATTAGTTTTCTTTGCGAACCTTGCGCTTAATCTTTGCATCCATCGCAATGAGATAAACACTTACTACAATATCTCAAAGACTAAATCAAATAAATGGTTGTTCGAATCTTTCGTAATGGCAGGTATAACCATTTGGCTTTTTAATCAAATAGTCTTGATGCTCCGGTTCAGCAGCCCAAAATTTAGAATACGGCTCCAATGTGGTTGCTACTTGGCCATCCCACTTATGAGATGCATCGACAATTTTTATGACGGCTTCAGCTTCAATTTTTTCTTCTTCACTCTGAAAAAAAATGGCCGAGCGGTAGCTTGAACCAATATCATTACCTTGCTGGTCAACCGTTGTAGGATTATGGATTCTAAAAAAATAATCAAGTAGTGCCTTATAGGTGGTTTTTTCGGGATCGTAGGTAATCTCAATGCCTTCGGCGTGTCCGGGATGGTTTCTGTAGGTTGGATTTTCATTTTCCCCTCCTATATACCCCACTTCGGTATCGGTCACTCCAGGACGTACCCTGAAGAGATCTTCCATCCCCCAGAAACAGCCGCCTGCTATATATATTTTCTTATTAGTGTTCATATCTTGTATTTAAATTAATGTGAAATTGTTTAATAAATTTTGTTCTAGCCTCTACTCTCCTAAAAACCCAGTCTTTTTTTACTTCACAAAACGAATTATGAACTACAAGACAACATGGAACAGCCCACTTTATGACGTGCCCATTCTGGTCTTTTTGCAAACCATTTTTGGGATTCAGGTTGTTCCTCATAGGGATTTTTTAAAAGTTGAAAAAGCTCATCGATGAGCGCATAATCTCCTTCGTTGGCCTGATCGATAGCCAACTGCGACATATAGTTTCGAAGTACATATTTTGGATTCACAGCGTTCATTTGAATCCTTCTATCTTCATCAAATTTAGATTCGACTTTCAATCTTTCTGCATAACGTTCAAACCATAAATTCCATTGCTGCCTTATTCTATCCGAAATATCTGTTGGATTATAAAAGGCGTCTTGAACTATTACTATACCATCCGAGGAATTATCTGTTTTGAAATTACCCAAATTCCGAAAGAAAATAGTCATATCAGTTTCAGTAAGTTGTAACAAATCTTCCAAATCCTGAATCAGCAATTGATCAGAAGTTTCCTCTGTGTTTAAACCTAATTTGGCACGCATCATTTTTAGCGATTCAACTTCGAAATCGACGGTATATTTTTCCAGAATGTCTTCCATGGCTTTGGCGTCTTCAATCAAGGGGAAAAGTGCATTGGCCAATTGGTACAAATTCCACAATCCCATATTAGGTTGATTGCCGTATCTGTAACGTTTATTCTGACTATCGGTTGTGTTCGGCGTCCATCCGAAATCAAAACCTTCGAGCCAACCATAAGGGCCATAATCAATGGTCAATCCTAAAACGGACATGTTATCAGTATTCATCACACCATGTACAAACCCTACACGTTGCCAATGGATGATCATTTCCAAAGTCAATTTTGAAACCTCAGCAAAAAATTGGAGATAGGTGGCTTGAGATGGCGCTCCCAAATGTGAGAAATGTTGATTGATAGTAAAATTCACCAACGTTTTTAAATTTTTGTGATCCTGATGTGCTGAAAATATTTCATAACTCCCAAATCTTAAAAAGCTTGGGGAAACGCGACTTACTATTGCTCCCTTTTCATATTCGGGATTGCCGCTGTACATGACATCACGCATAACGTTATCCCCGGTCAATGCCAATGATAAAGCACGCGTGGTCGGCACACCCAAATGATGCATGGCTTCACTGCATAAATACTCGCGGATAGAAGAGCGTAAAACTGCCATCCCATCGCCCGATCGTGAATACGGCGT
Source organism: Flavobacteriales bacterium (assembly GCA_038243395.1). GTDB lineage: Bacteria > Bacteroidota > Bacteroidia > Flavobacteriales > Flavobacteriaceae > Gelidibacter. The sequence goes on from JBBSRC010000020.1 coordinate 9,957, forward strand.
AGGCCCTGCGCCTTTTAACTGCAACATCCATTGTTGATGATTATGCTCAACTTCAAATAAATTAATGGCACGCCCGTCTCCTAACTGCCCTGCCCAATTCCCAAACTGATGCCCTGCGTAACACATGGCAAAAGGCTTTGTGTTTTCTACAACCTTATTTCCCGTGACCATATTTAAAAACTCCTCGGTCTGTGCATCGTCATTGGTTAAACCTAAATGATCTAACATTTCCGTTGAAACATGCACTAGTTCGGGATTAGAAGTTGGTATTGGGTTCACAAAAGAAAAACAGGCCTCAGAAACCTGACGCCTGCTATTTTCCAGATTGGGATCTGCGGGTAATTGATTAATAAATGTATTTTTAATATTTAACTTCATTCTTTGTCCTTTCGAAATCTATCCAATTATATCGTTCCATTTTTCGCTTTTCTGAGCCACAAACTTCACATAGCCACAAACAGCAACTGCTTCATAACCTTCATCGGTCAATTTCTCAAAAGTTTTTTCAACCAAGATCTTGCCTATCCCCTGTGCGCGAATGTTAAACGGTACTTCGCTATACACTAAGTACATATTACCGTCTCTTATTTCATAGTCCACTTTTGCGATTTCGCCATCAACTTCCATTGTAAACTGATGGTTTTTTTTATCATGTATTACTTCCATAAATTCTTGATTTTATTGCACGTTAAAGTTCTTTAATTTATCAGCATGCATGTTTCGCAACTTCACCAACTTAGGTGTAATTACTGCGCTGCAATAGCCTGCCGTTTGATTGTTGGCATAATAGCTTTGATGCTCATCGTCTGCTTCGTGAAATTTTTCCACTGGGCTTATTTCCGTAACAACAGGTTGTTGATAATACGGCGCAATTTCTTTCGTTACCAGTTCTGCAGTTATTTTTTGCCTTTCATTATTATAATATATGACCGAACGGTATTGTGATCCCGTGTCTCCACCTTGACGATTTAAAGTTGTTGGATCATGGCTGGTCATAAATATAATCAACAAATCCTCATAAGAAATAGCAGTAGGATCGAAAGTGACCTGAATGACCTCAGCATGGCCTGTCAATCCAGAACATACTTCACGGTAGGTTGGCGTTCCAGGGACGGTGCCGCCCATGTAACCGGAAACTACTTTCTCCACACCTTTTACTTCATTAAAAACAGCTTCGGTGCACCAAAAACAACCGCCACCAACAGTCATTACTTCTAAATGCTCATCTAACATATCTTGTTAATTTATCTCTTTAAATTACTTTCTGAGACGTATCCATCGTCATTGATTCTGAATTCATGCAATATCTTAAGCCACTCGGCTCCGGCCCGTCAGGAAACACATGGCCTAAATGAGCGTCGCACGTGTTACACATGGCTTCAACCCTAACCATTCCAAACGAGGTGTCCTTTTCGTACTTTATCGCATTTTCTTTAATTGGCTGCGTAAAACTTGGCCATCCCGAACTGGATTTAAATTTTATGGTCGAATCAAATAACGGGGCGTTACAACATAGGCAGTTATAGTGTCCTTCGTCATAAACGCTACATAACGCGCCAGAACCCGGTGCTTCAGTACCTTTTTTTCTGGTAATTCTATATTGTTCATCGGTTAAAATTTCGTGCCATTCTGACTCTGATTTTTCAACTCTTTTATCTGGTTTAGGATTACCATTTACGGCAAAATCCATCACGTTTTTCCATGTTAACATAACTTCTTAGTATTTTTAATAAAGTTAAAAATTATTATATAGAATTGGTCGGGTTTTAACGTTTTGAATTACAAATAGTCGTCAATAGATACCTAGTTCTGTTTTATTTATTAGTAATTTGTCTGACCTATTTTATAAAAATCTTATGGAAGATATCATTAAAAAAACAGATGATTTTGTTTTTAATCTTTTTAGGGAGGAGTTGCCAAACACCTTTCTCTATCACAATTTCACGCATACGCAACGCGTGCTACGAAGTGTAAAAGAGATTATTGAAAACTCAGATATTAATGCCGAAGATGCATTTGTTCTACAACTTGCCGCACTACTTCATGACACGGGCTATACGAAGGTAAGAGAGGGCCATGAGGAAGAAAGTGTTAAAATTGCGACTGCATTTTTAGAGAGTCAACAGGTTGACAAAAACATTATTGACGCTGTTAATAAATGTATTATTGCCACTAAATTTAAAGACGCGCCTACCACTGAGTTGGGCAAAGCCATAAGAGATGCTGATTCCTCCCATTTTGGAAAAGAGTATTTCAACGAGGCCAGCGAATTTTTAAGGAAAGAATTGGAAATGCAGGAAGTTAAAACCTATTCCGCTTCTGAGTGGCTTAACGAAAACATTGAGGTGCTCTCACGAAAGCATCAGTATTACACGGAGTATGCGTTAAGAAATTGGCAACCACAAAAAGAATCAAATTTAGCAGAACTCATCAAGTCTAAATCAAAAGAAAAAAGGACCCGCCAAAAAGAAAAGATGAAGGCGGAATATAAAGCCAATGCAAAAAACTCAAGTCCTGAACGCGCCATTCAGTCCTTTTTCCGAACGGCTTTACGAAATCACATCAAATTAAGCGACATTGCCGATACCAAAGCTAACATTCTTCTTTCGGTCAATGCTATTATAATTTCATTGTTGCTGACCAACTTATTTGCAAAGTTTGACAATCCGTCCAATCAATTCTTAATTGTACCCACCATAATTTTAATGCTCTCCAGCATCATCTCCATGATTCTGTCCATCATCGCGACACGACCAAATATTACCAGTGGAGAATTCACTAAAGAAGATGTAGAGAACAAAGATGTCAACCTCACTTTTTTTGGAAACTTTCACAAGATGGAACTTAAAGATTTTGAATGGGCCATCGACGAATTATTGAAAGACAAAACCTATGTTTATAAGTCTTTAACCAAGGATCTTTACTTTTTAGGAAAAGTGTTGGATAGAAAGTATCGGATTTTAAGAGTAACTTATACCATATTTATGACGGGGATGATCATTTCTGTGATAGCCTTTGCGGTTTCATTTAAATTTTCTCCAACGGCAAAGTTAGATGGTGTATTAAAGCCTGAGGCGAACTCCACGCTGATGATTTATCCAGAGAACCATTCGGAAAAGACCTATTATATTTAGTCGTTGATTTCACTGACCAGATCCTCGTATGTATAATAATGCTTTTCTTGAGATTGATTATATACAATTGGAACGCGGATGGCTTTTAAGCCCGTCACACCTTGTAGATCTTCCAAATCCAATAACTCAACAGCTGCTCCAAATACATTTTTGAACTGTAAATACTTAATATATTTTAAATAGGCAATCTCGTCTTCCTTTTGAAAATAAATGATGGTCAATTTGCCTTTGACCGTAATGCGTTCGTTGGTTCCTTTAATCACTGCTTTTTCCACGCGCTTTTTGATGACTTCATAACGCGCATTATAGGTGCCGTAAACATCAAATCTTTTTTCGTCCAATCGAAACTGAATGGTCAAAGGCTGATGAAAAACCAAAACCATGGAAGCAACATCAACAGCAGCGGGATAGTGGTCCTTGTTTTTATAAAATTCATTTTCCATTTCGCACAAGACTTGCAGTTGCCATAATCTCAAATTATAAAGATATACTATATTAAAACTTTGATCTTGCGTAATGGACGCTCCGACGTACATATTATGCTCAACACCATCAGTTTTGTAGCGTTCAAAATAATGCGGATACATGCGTTGCGCGTCTACTTGATTCTCATCTATTATTTGAGACATGTTTTTATTAATTAAATTGATGGTGTCGTCATATTTTTTTCTGTAGAAGTAAATAAGGCCTAATGTCAGGTTTACTTTACTAAAATAATTGGACACAGCAATTTTTAGGAAGTCGTTCTTTAGTTGTAAGTACTCAAACAGGGGATGAATGTCTTTGACAAAAAAATCTGCAATTTCCTGCTCGCTATCCACTTGAATACGATATTTCAAACCATCTAAATAAGTTTTTAGTTGATAATTTAGCTGTTCATAAGCCGGGAATGTTTCGATTTTAAATTGTTCATCAATAATTTCTTTGGCCAGGTTTAACTGCAAGGACAAATCTTTTAAAGTGGCTACATTTCTCATTTCCGAAGATCCTTTGACATCAATTTGACCAAAAAGTGGATAGACATCTTTAAAAGTGATTTCTTCAAAAGCCACCTTAGTAGTATCCGTTCTTTTTTTATCCAGAAAATCTCGAGCGGCATCTTCAAACTTCCACGATACACTGGGATGAATCGACGTGCATTCTTGCTGAATAACGGCCTCAATTAGGTGTTCTTCCTCTTTTTTTGAACGCAGAAATGAGGTGATAATAAAAGGCATGACGGAGGTCAATAAATTGGCATTAATACTATTTAATTCATGAGTATTATTTGATACAATCTCCAACACACCCAATAATTCCCCTTGACTGGAAAGCGGTGCAAAAATGGCGCTTTTGATGCCTTGGTTAAATAAATTTTCATAAAAAGGATCCTGAGAGTGTTTATAAGTACTTTCGACATCCGCTACGGAATAATATTCTTTTTCAAAAACTAATGACTGGTAAGAATCCATACAAAGTGCAGTTTTGCAGGACACCACATTATTAATGGGTAGCAAATAACTATTAATTGAGGCACCTTTAATGCGTTCCAAAGTGTTATCTAATTTATTGTAAACTACAAATCCAATCTTAAGATTTTTTATATCAAATAGGGATTCAAATGTTTCCTGAAAATCTTTAATAAAGTTTTTATTACTCCGCTTCCCCGAAATCAATAAGGTTGATTTTATATCCGAAATGGAACGATCCTCAGTAACATTAAAAATGTTATTGATGGTAAATCCTTTAAAAATATAGCTCTGAGGTGGGAATTTTTGACGCCATAATTCAATATCCTCAAAATTATTCAATAGCAAATAATAATCTTCTTCAGAAATCAAGGGCGCACGTTCTGTTTTAATTACTTCTGCAAAATCAACATTATAGAGAATTTTATAGGTTCTCAAAATCTGCTTGCTATCGGGAATTTCATAGTACAACGGCATTTTAAAATTCACTGCATGCCCATAATAAAAATATAGGATGATCGTACAGGCCATTCGGTAGATATCATCGTCAGGCATATTAGAAATTTTCAGATTGAAATCACTACCCGCATATTTTATAATGGATTTAAATCGGTCGGAAGAATTGAAGATCAGCCAATGTAATGGCATGGAAGCCGTCTTGATTTCATTTTTGGAAAGCAACGCATTAAAGGAATCTTCCAGAATGATGTTTATTTCCTTTTGATAAGTTTCCAGTAAACGAGGATCACTAAAACCCTCTCTTAATTCTGGAGTAGAATCCCCTGCTTCCAGTACACGCTGGGCTTTCTTAATTAAAAATGGATCGTCATTTTGCGCAAGTTTCTCATAATGCTTTAAAAGTTTATCGAAACTTATTTTGAGCAATAATGGAGAGTCTTGCTGATCGTTTATATCGTTCATGGTAGTTGCATCTTCTCAAATTTACAAATTTTAAGGAAAAAATGAGAAAACAAAGATGGCCGCTGTACTTTATGACTTAGAATAAAAACACCAACTTTAAAATACTAAAAGTATAGCACCAAGGTTTGATAAAATTAAGGTTCAAACTTTGATGCTATAAAAAGATCTTTATTTTTACTATTTAACTTCTAACAAAACGTTTTCATATTCTGAATCAATCTGGATTGCACCATTTTCAACCACAACATCTTGATTGGAATACGCATCATGTAAAATAACACCTTCGCCAAACAATGTTCCGATTTCCATCGTTTTAGCACCTTTAGGCAAATCCAATCCGATAATTACCAAGTCTTTAAAATCATTATTTTCATAACTTCTATAAAACACATACGGACTTGCGGTAATCATTTGATGAACGCCGGCACCTACCGCTGGATGGTTTTTTCTAAACTGACCTAATTTTCGCCAATGGTTTAGGATTGACTTTGTGTTCGGATCATCAGCTATGTCGTCCCAATTCATAAAGGAGCGCAAGGTCGCATCTCCTTCTGTGCCCTCAACACCCAATGATCTCGCTGATTCATCGCCATAATAAGTTTGCGATGTGCCAGGAGCCAATAATAATTTGGTTGCCGTTTCAAACGGTTTTTCACGGGATGCATCAAAAGGTTGGCCGTCATCATGGGATGAGGGATAATTTAAAACGCCATATTCTTTCAATGAATTATTAAGTGCCGTTGTGTATTTTTGAAATAAACTTTCATAATCCAATTTGGTCGCATCATATTTAAATTCAAAATTGATCAAACTGTTGAAAGCATTATCAAAATAATTAATAGATTTTCCACCTAAATTGTAAAATTGGCCATTGGAAATGCCGTAACCGTAAACTTCCCCCACCAAATAAAAGTCATTATCATCCATGACCAATTCGGGATGGTTTTTCTTGAATTGATTAAAAGAATAATCACATTCTATTCTAAATTCCTGCCAAACATTTTCTTCAGTATGTTTGACGGTATCTACGCGGTAGCCATCAATTCCAAATTCTGTAATGTAATCTGTAAGCCACTTCATGATATAAAAGCGGGGTGCTCTAGGATGTCCGGTGCGCTCGAAAAAAGCATCCAGCTCAGCAACCTCTTGCTCATATCGTCCTTCTGACTTCCATTTCTCAACGAGTTGTGGAGGCAGTTCCACAACCTCATTACTTTCCGTCTTGATATCGGGAAGATTGCTTACCAATGTGCATGAAATAGTCGAATCATAAGTTTTATAATCACATGTTGGTTCAGTGCGCACCCACTCATCTGGCCAAATAGGATCTACTGGCGTGACAGGGCCCGTATGATTAATCACAGCATCTAAGAGGATGCGAATACCTCTTTTATGAGCTGCCTCAATTAAGGCTTTTAAGTCTTCTTTGGTACCGAAGTTAGGATCGATAGCCGTCCAATCCTTGGTCCAATACCCGTGAAAACCATATGTTACTCCCGATCCTTCATCAGTTCCCCCGTGGATTTGTTCCACAATTGGTGTCATCCAAAGGGCATTGACTCCTAAATCAGAGAAATAACCGTCTTCTATCTTTTGTGTAATGCCTTTTAAATCGCCGCCTTGAAAGCCTCTTAATTTACCAGGTTCTTTAGTTCTATCAAAATTAAGATCATTTGACGTATCGCCATTGTTGAAACGATCGGTCAGTAAAAAGTAAAGATTTGCAGCTTCCCAAACGAAAGGCACCTCTTGTTTTTCATCCATTTTCAGTAATTTATTTTCTTCTTTACAGCTTAATAATATAAAAGCGCAAAGATAGTAGCATATAAACTTTCTCATGTCTAATTGGTTAAAATTCGATATTCCCAAGGCTTTAAAACAAGGATATTATCATTGATATTTATCGATTCATCGGTCATATAGTCGGTAAAACCACCTTTTAAGGGAGGACTAAGTGTTTGTTCTTTCTCTGAAAAATTCCCGATAAATGTTACCGTAATAGTATTTTTACTCCGTTGGAATGCCAATACCTTGTCATTTGTTGTTTCTAAATCTTTATAGGACGCCGGGTCTTTGCCTCCGTTCAAAGCTGGATTTGTGTTTTTTAAATGTCCCAATTTCTCAAGAAGCATCCACATCTTTCGCTTGGTTTTTGGAATAGAATCTTTTTCAAAACACTTCAAGCGATGTTCCAAATCATATTCCATTCCTGATTAAATCAATGGCATGCCTGGAATCACATAACTAAACGCAGTCATTAAAGGGGCAGCATGTTTCATACGTTCTGTAATGGTGCCATTCCAAGAATTTTCGTCGTGATTGGTTACAAAATTCATCATGTTGGCCTCTTTATCATACATGGAGTCGATCTGGGCGTTGCGTTCTTTCCAAGCTTCCAACCCTTTCTTTCCTTGAGCCATAGCATTCATAGCATGATGCGTATCCCAACTATACGCCATGTCAAACAAATCGTCTTTTACCAATTCCGGCTCCCATGCTTCAGCGAGCATGAATATATCTTTAGTGCTTCGCAATTGTGAAATCGCTTCTTGCCAAAAATCTATTGGTACCAATGCTGCCACATCACATCTAAGTCCATCAACACCTTCTTCTTTTAACCAATATTGCATGTCGGCAATCATTTCCTTTCGCATGTCTTGATTATCATAATTCAAATCGGCCACATCGGTCCAATCGGTATCTTTTGGATGCATGATGTTTCCATCTTTGTCATGAGTGTAATATTCTGGATTATTTTTGATCCAAGTGTGATCCCAACCGGTATGATTTGGCACCCAGTCCAAGATCACATACATGTCATTTTCATGTGCTGTTTGAACTAAATTTCTAAAATCTTCAAGGGTTCCAAATTCTGGATTGATTTTGGTATAATCGGATCCTGCATAATAACTGCCTAAATATTTGGATTGCTCAGCTTCGGGAAAATCAGAGGCAAACTTGCTGTCTTCTCCACCGGTGGCTTTTCGATTTGTTTCACTTATCGGGAATACGGGCATCAACCAAATAATCTTAACTCCTAATTGTTTCAATTGGGGAATGTCCTTGGTAAATTCATCAAAATGGCCGGAAGCCGAATATTGACGAATGTTTGCTTCGTAAATGACGGCAGTTTCTAATATGGTATCAGAGATTGGTCGTATCTCTTCCAACACATCTACATTAATCCTATTTTCTTCTTTTTTATCATCTTTACAAGCCATAATAAGCAGAAAACCGCAGGCCGTCAAAATAAATGTTTTTATGTGATTTTACCTTAATTGAGAGGTTAAAAATAGATTTTCTGAAGTCTTCCAGTGTCAAGAAATGGAAACCGTTTTTTAATTTTTATTATGAATAAATTTCAATTTCTTGTGATGACGTTTAACCGATTCAGGTTTTGGAAACCTGTGAGATCTTGTCTGAACTATTCGTTTTTTTTCAACAAAAACGTCAATGGAATATCCAGTCGTTTTTGCCATGAAATCTCGGTATGACCTTCACCTGGGAATTTCAAATTTGTGAAATTTGAATCATTGTAGCCTTTATCCTTAAATATCTTATTGACTCGCGAGGCATATTTCGGATAGAATTTGTCTAAAGTTTCAGTGCCATAATCAAAATAAAACTTATGGGTTTTTGGCGACGGCACATTTTTCTTCATATACTTAAAAAACGTATTGGTCAACAAGTCGCCGTTATGTGGATCGCCTCCAGGCCAGTGAGTGGATAAACATGCGGCTCCGCCAAATACATCTGGATATTCGCAAATGGCGTACATGGAAATTAATCCGCCCATACTCGATCCTGCCACAAACGTATTCTCTCTATCTGTAAATACCGAATAATTGGCATCAACGTAGGGCTTCAATTCGTGAATGATAAAACTTAAATAATTATCGGAAGTGACGGTATCAAACTTAAAATTATTTTTTTCGGCTTCTTTAAATAAGGAATCTCGTACAGATTCGGTAAGTGATTCAAACGGTTTTTGTGGAAAATATTCACTGTGGCGCAAATCATTGATATTAAAAGGTGCTACAACGATAAAGTCTCTAGTGATGCTGTCCTTCATTAATTGAGTCGAAACCTCATCTACTTTCCATTCTTCGTGATTCCAAGTGATTCTGCTATCAAACAACATTTGACCATCATGCATATATAATACGGCGTATTTTTTGGTATCAGAATATCCTTCAGGTAACCAGATATCTACTTTTCTTGGAGGAATATAATTAGACGGAAAATCAACAATACGAAGTAATTTACCCCCGGCGAAATCGCCTTCAATAGTCTTCGTTTTCACATTGGAAATATCCGCCGGTTTGACGTCCATTTTCTTTTGTTTTGGTTTGGTTTCGCACGAAAATGAGATCACAAAAAGAATTAAGATATAAATGATTTTTTTCATAGGATTTTTTAAAAATTAGGCTGCATTATTTTGATTTTGCGATATAAGCTTTGGGTTATAAAAATTTAAAATTCAATGATCATTGATGTTTTTCCATCAATAGTCAATATATTTTCGAGATATATGGTTTTATCTGAAATAATATCGGTGCCACTTATTGTTGTTCTAATCATTTCTTGAAAGCGTTTTAAATTAAAGTCTGCATCTTAGAATTGTTATTGATGATAACCGTTACTTTGTCGTCCTTAGTATATCTAAAGTAAACATAAACGTTATTTTCAGGCACAAACTGCACTGTTTTACCTGTATGTATAACCGATTTTAATTTCCGCCAATTAAAAAGTTTCTTTGAGAACTCAAAAAACTGAGTTTGTTCGGACGTTCTTCCTTCTGCAGTAAAGGCATTCATGGGATCCTCTTTCCATCAGCTGGGAAAATCGAGTCGAACTCTTTTAATTTTAGGTTCACTTATTCTTTAGATTTTTATGCACTAAAAAAGCATTTCATTCTAAGAATTAATGCTGATTTCTTTTCCGTTGACTAAAATGTCCATCGAACTACCACCTTCAACTTCAAATTTTGTATCGTTTTTACTCACACTTATTTTAAGAATCTGATTTCGAAAATTGATCTTAAATGAATACGCATCCCATTGTTTTGGGATTTTGGGCTCAAACGATAATTTATTGTCAATCACACGCATGCCGCCAAAACCTTCTACAATACTCATCCAAGTCCCGGCCATGGACGTGATGTGAAGTCCTTCTTCAACCTCATGATTGTAATCATCCAAATCCAATCGTGAAGTGCGTAAGTAAAATTGATAGGCTTGCTCCATTCTACCTAATTTTGCAGCCTGAATGCTGTGAACACATGGCGACAACGAACTTTCATGAACGGTAAAAGGTTCGTAAAAATCAAAATGACGCTCTAATTCCTCTGTTGAAAAGTGATCTTCAAAAAAATAAAATCCTTGCAAGGTATCAGCCTGCTTAATATATGGCGAACGTAAAATCCGATCCCATGACCATTTTTGATTGATTGGGCGGTCTGCTTTTGGTAAATCTGCTACTGTAATCAGTTCTTTATCGAGAAATCCATCTTGTTGCAGATAGACCTGGTGCTCCTCTGAATACGGAAAAAACATAGTATCGGCAATCTTTTCCCATTCGGACATTTCACTTTCTGAAAGCTTTGTTTTTTCCAAGACACGAGCCAAATCTGAAGTATATTCCTGCTTCATTTTAGCGATAATTTCCAGGGTATAATTGATACACCACTGCGCAATATAGTTGGTGTAAAAATTATTATTGACGTTGTTTTCATACTCGTTTGGGCCGGTCACACCCAAAATCACGTACTTATTGACCTGCGTAGAAAAGGTAGCGCGATGGTGCCAAAAACGGGCAATGGCAATCAGAACTTCCAATCCTTTTTCGGGGATATAACTAAAATCCCCCGTAAAGCGATGGTAGTTAAAAATAGCAAATGCGATCGCGCCATTACGGTGGATTTCCTCAAAAGTAATTTCCCATTCGTTGTGGCATTCTTCGCCGTTCATAGTGACCATGGGATATAGCGCGGCACCGTTTTTAAAACCGAGTTTCTCCGCATTTTCAATGGCTTTTTCCAAATGATTATAGCGATACACCAATAAGTTTCTTGCTACTTCCTGATCTTTGGTAGCCATATAAAACGGAATACAATAGGCCTCGGTATCCCAATAGGTGCTACCCCCATATTTTTCACCGGTAAAACCTTTTGGACCGATATTCAAACGGGCGTCCTTGCCGATATAGGTATGATTCAATTGCATGATGTTAAATCGAATGCCTTGCTGCGCTTTGACATCACCTTCAATGGTAATGTCGGCCATATCCCAGATTTTTGCCCATGCTACTTTTTGATGCTGTAACATGGTATCAAAACCAAGAGAAGCGGCTTTAGTTAAAGTCTTTTTTGCGATGACGAATAAGTCGTTTTTATCATGATTTCTATCGACGGTATAACCACCGAATTTAGTCAAGGTCAAAGTATCGCCTTTGTTGACATTAGAGCTGTATCCGAAAGCGACTGTGGTATCGGTTTTACTGATGGTCTTATTTAGATTTAAAACCGTTCCGTTTAATGATACTTGCGTTTGCATTGCAGTACACACATGAAAGTTCGTTTTCATGGTATGCGACACAATAAAGGCCTGTTCTTCTTCAGCATCCACACTTAAAATGTTCCAGAATTTGTCATCCCAATTGCTGTCTTCATTAGTTATGCCAGCATCAATATAAGGTTCAAAAACAATATGGGCATCGTTGTTTAAAGGGGTAACGTTATATTCAATGACACCAACCTCATCCATATCAAGACTTAAAAAACGTTTAATTTCCACTTTGATATCGATAAAATTATGGAGGGTTGCTTCAAAATTTCTGGACAGCCAACCTTCCTTCATATTAAGTTCGCGCCTGAAATTCCTGACTTCCTTAACTGCTGCTAAATCTAAGACTTCCCCATTTATGGTCACGTTGATCCCAATCCAATTAGGCGCATTAATCACTTTGGCAAAATATTCGGGATAGCCGTTTTTCCACCAGCCTACTCTGGTTTTATCAGGATAATAAACGCCGGCAATATAACTGCCTTGAAAAGTCTTTCCAGAATAGTGTTCTTCAAAATTGGCGCGTTGGCCCATGGCACCATTTCCAATACTAAAAATACTTTCTGAGGATTTCACTCGGTCGGCATCAAAACCTTCTTCAATGATGGACCAATTGTTTGGTACGATATAATCTTGATTCATTTTTTATATGAGATGTTAGAGGATGGCTTCTAGATCGCTTTGTTTTTAGACGACGCGTTCAAGTTCTAAATTCCAATTGCTTAATATTTTTTAACCGCAAGGGACGCAAAGTTTTACGCAAAGGTCGCCATGCGGATTGTCTGTTTTACCTTGTACTTAATACTTAGTTCTTAATACATTGTACTAATTGTACTATCTGTTAATCAATTCATCCAAAAACTCCACACTTATTTCAGTGAAATCCTTAAAAACATAATCTGCTTCGTGAAGAGTGTCTTTATCTCCAATCCCGATCGAAATCATCCCACCGGCATTGGCGGCCTGAATACCGGCCACCGCATCTTCAAAAACAATACAGTTTTCAGGTTGGGTGTTCAATTCTTCTGCGGCAATTAGAAACACTTCCGGATCTGGCTTTGCTTTGGTAACGTCATTGCCGTCCACAAGGATGTCAAATTTTTCGAGAAGATTTACTTTTTCTAAAATCATTCTCGCATTTTTACTGGCAGAACCTAAAGCAATATGTTGGCCGGCAGCACTTAAATAATCCAAGGCTTTCGTGACATCAGGAAGAATTTCTTGATCGTCCATTTTTTCGATATAGGTTAAATAATCCTCGTTTTTCTGTGCCATAAGTCGGATAAATTCGGCTTCGCTCACACTTTTATTTCCCCAAGCAAGAATCTTTTCCAAAGATTTGACTCTACTGACGCCCTTCAACTGTTCGTTTTGTTCGTGGGTGAAATCAAAACCCATGGTATTGGCCAATTTTCTCCAGGCTAAAAAATGATATTTTGCGGTATCGACGATCACGCCGTCCAAGTCAAATATGAATGCTTTTCTACTCATTGATTGCTATTGTTTCTTTGTCGTTGACCATTAGTGAAAGAATCCCTGCCAATATCATTGCGCAGCCTCCAATCAATAAGGCATAAATTGGTTCGTTATTAAAAAATTTAGCTACTAAAAACCCTAAAATAGAAGCTGCTACCAGTTGCGGAATTACAATAAAGAAATTGAATACGCCCATATAATAGCCCATTTTAGAAGCTGGTAAAGATCCTGAAAGCATGGCATACGGCACTGATAGAATACTGGCCCAAGCAATCCCTACGCCGATCATCGGCAACCATTCCAATGTGAAAGTTGTCGGATTGGTTATGAAATAAAGTGACATCAGCCCCAATCCTCCAGCTACCAAAGCTAAAAAGTGCGTGAATTTTCGACTGGTTCGTTTTGCTAACATGGGCAATAAAAAAGCAACTGCGGCTGCAATAATATTATAATTGGCAAACATTTCGCCTACTTGATTAGCGCCAAGGTTATAAGCTACTGACGTCGTATCGGTCGTTTTGTAGATATGTTCGGTAACCGCCGCTGTGGCATATATCCACATGGAAAATAAAGCAAACCAAGAGAAGAACTGAACCCAAGCCAATTGTTTCATGACCTTTGGCATCATCTGAAAATCAATCACAATAGTGACAAAACCATTTTTAATTTTATTGGTTTGCAACAGACCAGAAATAATTAAGGCGATGCCTCCAAAAGAAATCAATCCCAAAGTCAACACATAAAGATCCTTTTTTAAATCATAAAAATAAATCACATAAGTGGTAATTAAACCCACAAGTAATATGATCAAGCCTTTATTTAAATGCGATTTCCCGTTTTTCAGATACCATTGTTCAGAAAAATCGTCATGCACAGGTTTTGATTCTTTTTCCTGTGCCTCAAAAACTTTCATTTCTTCCGGTGTATATTCTTTGCATTTTATGACCGTCCACAAAACTGCTAGAAAAAATGCAACACCTCCGATGTAAAATGAATATTTGACCGAATCTGGAATCACACCTTCTGCCGCGGTGTTGGCAACACCAAAATAAGTCAGCATCATCGGAAGCTTTGAAGCGACATAAGCACCAATCCCAATAAAGAAACTTTGCATGGCAAATCCTTTGGTGCGTTGTTCTTCAGAAAGATTGTCGCCAACAAAGGCACGAAAAGGTTCCATGGAGACGTTGATGGAAGCGTCCAAAATCCAAAGCATCCCAGCGGCCACCCATAACACTGGCGAATTAGGCATCACAAATAAAGCTAAGGAGGCTAAAATAGCACCAAATAAAAAATAAGGTCGGCGACGACCCAAACGCGAATGCCAAGTTTTGTCACTAAAATACCCGATAATGGGTTGAACTACTAAACCAGTAATTGGCGCAGCTACCCAAAGGATTGGAATGTCATCAATCTCGGCTCCTAAAGTTTGGAAAATTCGGCTAACGTTAGCATTTTGTAGGGCAAAACCCATTTGAATTCCTAAGAAACCGAAACTCATGTTCCAGATTTCCCAAAATCCAAGCGTGCGCTTTTTCATTAATAGTATGTTTAAATTAATACTATTGACAAGCGATAAAACTTATCAAAACTTATTTGTAAGAAGTGGAAATAAAGTTTTGAATATCGGTAAAGATAGTAAAGTTTTTAAATTAGCAATACTTTTTTATTTAGTGGATTCTCTTTCGATAAGTTGCGTTTCAATGGTAATGGTTTGAAAATGCTCTTCTTCATCATCGCGTTCTAAATTATCGATTAGGAGTTCAGCGGCCTTCTCCCCCATCTCTTGGCCATGCTGACTCACTGTCATTAAACTAGGGTTAGCATGCTTGGAAAGCACGCCATCTGTAAATCCAATAAACTGGATATCTTCTGGGATTTTCATCCCTAAATTACGTGCCACTTTCATGGCTGTAATGGCATACAGTTCATTCACAGCAAACACCCCATCGATGCTATTATTATTTTGAAACAACCTTTTAATCTCCTGTTCCAAGGATTCTAAATGGTCTTCAGAAACCAATTCATCATGAATTTTCAATATTAAGTTGGTATCCGGGGTAATTTTGAAATCTTCTAAAGCTTCCATATAGCCCTGAGTCCCTAATTTCCCCACACTTACATAATCTTTTGTAGTAATAATAGCTACGTTTTTACAACCATTGGACAAGAGTTTGGTTACGGCATTTTTTGAACCTTTTAAATCATCAATAATAACTTTATCACAGTTGATCTCGTTCAAAACGCGGTCAAACATAACGATCGGCATCCCTTGATTAATTGTTTCTTTAAAATGATGATAATCTTGTTGTTGCAAAGTTTCCTTTGAAATAGAGAGGATAAAACCATCAATACTTCCGCTGGCCAGCATTTGCATGTTAATGATTTCTTTATCAAAAGACTCGTTGGACAATCCGATGATGACATTGTACCCTCTTTTATTGGCTACCAATTCAATCCCTCTAATTACCTTGGAAAAAAAATGATGGACAATTTCGGGAATAATAACCCCAATCGTTTTTGTTTTTTGGTTTTGCAGGCTTAGTGCAAGATTGTTAGGCCGGTAGTTATAAAGTTTGGCGAAAGCCTGGACTTCTGTCTGATATCCTCACTGATTTCGTTACTATCGCGCAAAGCTTTTGAAACGGTGGAAATAGAAACGTCCAGTTCTCTGGCAATCTGTTTTAAGGTAATTTTTTTTTTCATAATTAACGTGATGCTCAAATATGATGTTTATATCATAATAATTTTAGGTTAAGCGCCAACAATTTCCACACGGAAAATCTTTTAGTAGGGCATTGTTAATTATTACTTGTTTTTGTGATTATATTCAATTCATTCCTCTCATTTACAAAAAAGTTGTTAACACGCAAACGTTTTCGTGGCTATTCTGACAATGACATCTTCCTATTTAAACTAATTTTTACATAGATTAAACTTAAGAAGTGGAAATATTAGTAATTTATTAACCCAATCAACCTTAAAAATAATTTATGAAAACATTTATGAATAGCTTAATATTGTTGGTATTTATGATACCCTCTGACGTGTATAAATCTTTTATCAAGCTACCGTATGGCGAAGTATCTAAGCTATAGAAGATATCAAATCGGGCAGAGGTGATAATTTGGTCGTGTTCATTAATAATTATCCAATTTTGGGCTTCCCAGTCCAATTCGTCAGACCAACCCTTAGGAAAAATTTCACGGTTGATAAATCCTTTTTTTTTCGAATTCTCCCAAGCACTTACCGTCAGATCATAAATCTCCTTTAGCCAGGATATGTCCGTTAAAAGTTTTGGTTCCAAGACGATTTCCAATAGCTCAGTGAAGTTAGCTTTTGCTCGCATAATAACATACGTCTTCAAGGATCTCCCTTATGTTTTTGATGGTAACGACATCTGTAAGTCCATGTCGCTCTTTTATCCAGCTCATGGTATTGTAAGCAACCTGGACGCTCCCCTTCTCGTCTTCCCAAATGAGAGCCTTTACCGGAAGATCAATGGCTGCGGACTGTTCATCCTGCATCAACAAGGTTCCGACTTTCGGGTTTCCGAACAGGACGACACGAGTGGGACGAAGCTCAAGTCCATTTTCAGTTGCTTGTTTAGCATGATCGATACGTGCAAATACATGCCATCCCTTTTGTTCGATCCTTTTGATCAAACGATTTTCGGTTTCCATTACCGAAAAGTCGCTTATCATACTTTTTAAACCAGTCATCTTTCTGCATTTAGTTTGGTGCTATTTAAAACAGGCACCCAAGGTTCGAATAAATATAGGTATTATTTTTATTTCGGATAAGACTGTCTGGTTAAAAAGACATTCAATTCACCATCATTAAGAATGACCCTCATTGCCAGGCACGAAGCAATCTTATTAATTAAATAGCTATTATTAGTTAAAAAGAAAAGGCAATAATAACTGTTATAACATTTAAGATAAATGAGTATTTTGCTACACCCACACATTACTAAGAGCGATTAATTGTTAAATAAAATATCGAAACATTATGAAAAAAGACGTCTTAATAGTTTTAGGCAGCCCCAACTCCTCTTCTGGAGAATTAAGCAACATTTCAACAAGCAGATTGAACTACTGTGCCAACATTTACCAACCCGGAAATCTTGTGCTTTGTACCGGTGGCTGGGGAGATCACTTTAACACCTCCACAAACGCGCATGCGTCTTACGCAAAACAATATCTGCTGGAAAAAGGTCTTATGGAAATAGATTTTTTAGATTTTGCTTTATCAGGACATACGGTTGATGATGCAGTTAAAGTGAAACCCATTCTTTCAGAATTGGAAAACATCAAGCTGACGGTAATTACTTCTGACTACCATTTAAATAGAGTGAAACTCATTTTTAATGAAATATTAGAAGGTTATGATATGGATTTTGTAGGCGTAGAAAGTGGTTTGCCTCAAGAAGAATTTGAAGCAGCTGTGCAGCATGAAAACAAAGCTGTCGCTTCTATTTTACAAAATGGACTTTATTATTAATGCTATGTCTAAAAAGCTTAAATACTGAAGGATAGTTAAAGCACATCTGAAAGAAAGGACGATTGAAAATATTGGTGCGAAGTCGGGATAAGCGAAGAAGACATTAAGAATTGGAGAAATAATTTCTGAATTAAACATTTCTTCCTTTTTTAAATGATTTTTATATTAGATGGGGTTTTCCAATTAATTAAATTTGAAAATTCAAAAATCAATAGAAGAATAGGTGCATTGGGGTTTTTACTTCAGCTAATTTATTTCAGTAGAATATTTTGGCATAAAAATAATGTGCAACGGAACAAAAAACGAGCTTTTATCAAAATTAATTCCTTTTTAGAGAAATCATTGAATTTCAATCAAATTGAAACCACTGAACTGAATGAAAATAAGTTAGTAATAACCAAATTCAATGGAATTAAAGTGATTTGACTTGAATGACATTTCAGAATCAGACACGTAAAAATCAAATGAACTAATTCTGGAAAACGCTCTCATAAATGTTGGCAGGAATCTAAAAGACAACCCAATTAGTTAAAAATATTTTATAAATGCTTAAAACAAAACCCTTAATCCTTTGTCTTTTTGTTCTTTTTAATATTGGGTGTAAAAATGAAACCAATGAGAATATTCAGAAACTATCAACTGATAAACATAATAAAATAAATGAGTATTTAGAAACACAAATCAAAAACACCCTAGGATTAGCTGTCGCCGTCGTAAAAGATGGAAATGTTATTTATGAAAATTGTTTGGGAAAAGAAAATCTATATGATAAATCTGTGGACGAGCAAACCATCTTCCCGCTCTATTCACTCACTAAATTAATCACATCCACAGCAGTTTTTCAATTAATCGAAGCCAATAAAATTCATCTCGATGATCACATAGCTTTATATATCGACAACCTTCCAAAAGAATGGGAAAATATTGAAATAAAGTACTTACTAACCCATTCGTCAGGGCTCCCGGATTACGACATAATGAATGGAGAGGTTTCAGACAGTATTACCATGAAAAACTT
Organism: Flavobacteriales bacterium; assembly: GCA_038243395.1. Classification (GTDB taxonomy): domain Bacteria; phylum Bacteroidota; class Bacteroidia; order Flavobacteriales; family Flavobacteriaceae; genus Gelidibacter. The sequence continues at coordinate 29,020 of JBBSRC010000020.1, forward strand.
AATCAAAACTAAATTACGTTTTAAAAAAGGAGAACGTTGGGAGTATAATCAAACGAACTTTTGGTTTCTTACAAAAATAATTGAACGTGTTACAAAAAGAAGTTTTGAAAGTTTTATAAATGAGACTCAGTTTCCAAATACTAATATTCTTTTTAGTTCAAACTTTATTCAACCAATTCCAAATCGGAGCTTCAAATACAATTTTAATAACAGGACACAAAATTGGGAGAAAGTAAACTTAAATTTTGGAACAAGAGCCAATTCCGCAGGCGGACTCAACCTCACATTGAACCAATTTGTTGAGTGGAACAAGAAGTTTGATAATAATGAATTTATTCAACCAATCACTAAAAACTTAATGTGGACTCCTTTTGATTACGAAACGCCTTTTTATTATGAGAATGAAAAAGACAAATTCCTTTACGGATGGCAACAATATTCGTCAAACAATGAGATTTCTTATGGCTTTACCGGAGGCATGGTAACAGGATTTAGAAAATTCACAAATCAAAATATGACCATAATTGTTTTAACAAATGGATTAAAAAACTCCCCAATTCGAAATAAAATTATAAATAAAATTGCTAGTATCATCGATGAAAATTTAGTGGAACAGAATTAAAGTTATTAACTAAGTTTTCTGTTTTCAGATAGACAAATTGTGCAACTTTGTACCTGCCGGTCCTTGGTTGATGGAGAACTCAAGGGAACTAATTGCCAAACGGAATGAAAACAGGAACCTAAAGCACCCGACAAATTCCGAGAGATACTTTTCCATATTATTTTGGGGAAATCATTTAAAAAAGTAGAAATAAATTATATGTGAGCCAGGAAGATTTGGCTGATAAAATCAATGAAAAAGCATCGTATATATCTAGAGGAAAACGGTGGAGATATTCCATTTTCGTATTTCTCCTTATGTGAAAATACTCTCGAATTGACAAATGATTTGTAATCCAAATAAAAATCTTAGATTTAAATTATGTCCAGACAAATCATGCTAAGAAATAGCTGACGCTCGCCTTACTGATCCAAATCATCCAAAACTTCTTTAAGAACCACCGCCTGATTATGCTCAGTATCCTTTGCCCCATAAAGCAAGGTCACTGTTTTATTTTTCGCTTTCTCACGAAGGCTTTGTAAGTCTTCTGTGCAATTTTCCAGTTCTTTTTTATACTTCTTTGAGAAGTCTTCAAACCTATCGGGATCATGATCAAACCATTCTCGAAGTTCGGTAGATGGTGCCAAGTCCTTATTCCAATCGTCTAATTTGGCATCTTCTTTCGAAACACCTCGAGGCCAAATTCTGTCCACTAAAATGCGAAACCCATCATTATCTGAGGGATCGTTGTAAACCCGTTTAATCTGTATCGTTTTCATCTCTTAATTACCAATCTTCCACAACAATCTGATCTTTTTTCACATTCAAATTCGACAACATCGCTTCTACTGCTTCGGTCATCGCTGGGGGGCCACAGATATAAAAATACTTATCATAATCAAGTCCGCAGTTTTTTAAGAATTTTTCAGTGATCTGTCCATGCGCCATACCTTCAGCAGATTCCTGTGAAAGTATATTGACGAAATTATCTCCCAACAGCTCTTGAAATTCGTTTTTGAGAATAATATCTTCCTTGGTTTTATTGGCGAAAACAAGCTTGTTTCCTCCAATTTTTCCTTGCGCCTTTAAGTCTCTAAAAATCGAAATAAAAGGCGTTACACCCGCTCCACCGGCTATGAAAGTGCCCTCTCCTTTATAAGCAATTGCTCCGAACACATCATTCACAATCAAATGATCTCCAGCTTTTAAAGACAAAAGTTCATTGGTTACGCCGTGGTGCGACGGATAGGTCTTAATCATAAATTCCAGATCATTTTCATTTGGAAGATTTGTAAATGTAAACGGCCGCCCTTCATTTTCCCATCCCGATTGATCTACAAAAATCTCTGTCGCCTGCCCGGGTTCAAACTGCATCCCGTCAGGTTTTTCGACCACAATATGAAGCACATCATGCGTGGCATGGCCGATCGATTTAATACTAACTACTTGATTTTTCATTCGTGCGAATATTATTTATTTTATTACTATTATTTATTGAAATTGCAGCTGACACAGAAAGCTGTCTAATAGTTTTCAAAATGCGTTAAAGGATACAAGACATTCGATATTTTTATACTTTCTTTCTATTCATCTCAGTCAGTAATAAAGCACACCATTCGCTTCATTAATTTTAAATTAATTCCTGAACGCAACCGAAGCATCAACTACAATTTCCTATAAATACTTCATCATTCGATATTCGACATTCGTTATTCTGTATTCTTAATTTTTAGTGATCCTAATCATTGATAACCCATAGCGCCTGTTTCAACGATCCATCTTGGTTTCCTGACGTACTCGAAGAATAAACTGCAATTTCTCTTTAAAACCTTCATCATTCGATATCAATGATATCCTCCTACTCCTATTCCTTATTTCCGCAGGTTTTAATCAACAATCTTTAATCAACAATCAACAATTCCCATAGCTTATTTCGCATCCAAAAATTGTCTCAACACATACTGAAGAATTCCTCCGTTGCGATAATACTCAATGTCAATAAGGGAATCCAATCGTGCTATTGCCTTGAACTTAATTTCCTTACCCTCATCATTTCTCGCACTAACATCTACAGATTTATGCGGGGTCAAACCTTCAGAAATTCCGGAAATAGTTATGGTTTCGGCACCAGTTAATCCTAATTTTTCCGCCGAATCCCCTTCTTCGTATTGGAGTGGCAATACACCAAGACCTACTAAATTACTTCTGTGAATACGCTCGTAGCTTTCTGCCAACACCGCTTTTACGCCCAATAAGAATGTGCCTTTAGCCGCCCAATCTCGCGAGGAGCCACTCCCGTATTCCTTACCGGTAAGCACCACTAATGGGGTATTGTCTAATTTGTATTTCATAGCGGCGTCATAAACGCTCATTTCTTCTCCTGAAGGTAAATGGGTCGTATAGCCACCTTCCTGTAACGCTAATTTATTTTTGATCCTTACGTTGGCAAAGGTTCCGCGCACCATGACTTCATCATTACCACGTCGGCTTCCATAAGAATTAAATTCTCCTTTCTCAACTCCTTGACTGATCAAATATTGACCAGCAGCAGAGTGCTCGTCAAAAGCGCCTGCCGGCGAAATATGGTCGGTCGTGATACTGTCTCCCAACACTAACAGTGCACGTGCATTTTCAATATTTTGAAGTGCGGGCGCTTCATCGGAAATGTTTTTAAAGAATGGAATTTCTTTGATATAGGTAGATTTATCATCCCATTCGTACAAATTACCCGTTGGAATCTCTAAATTTCTCCAAATCTCATTGCCCATGAAAATCTCAGAATAATTTTTATCAAAATCTTTTGGCGAAAGCACCTCCTTAAGTACCGCATTGATTTCATCATCGGAAGGCCAAATATCTTTTAAATATACCGGCAATTGATTTTTATCATGACTGATAGGATCGTTAATCATATCGATATCCACACGTCCGGCAATGGCATAAGCGACCACCAACATGGGCGACATCAAGTAATTCATTTTTACTTGGGAATGCACACGCGCCTCAAAATTACGATTTCCAGAAAGCACCGAACAGACAACGAGTTCATGTTCATCCACGGCTTTAGCAATGGCCGGTGGCAACGGACCGGAATTTCCGATACACGAGGTGCAACCATAACCGACTAAATGAAATTGTAAGGCTTCCAAATCTTTTAATAAATCAGCTTTTATCAAATAGTCTGTAACTACTTTAGATCCTGGCGCCAACGAGGTTTTAACCCAAGGCTTTACGTCAATCCCGTGTTCTCTCGCTTTTTTAGCGACCAAGCCTGCACCGACCATCACAAATGGGTTAGAAGTATTTGTACAAGACGTAATTGCCGCAATTACTACGGAACCGTCGGAGAGTGAATATTTTTGTTCGCCCTTATCAATCCAAACGGTTTTAAGTCCGTTTTGTACCTTGGTCTCAATTTTTGTACCGTCTCTAATCTCTTTCGGTGGCGAAGTAGGTTGATTACCTCCTTCATTTTTCCATCGAATGACCGATTCACGATCTTCATGCTCTATATATTCACGTTCAAACGAAGAACTCAATAAGTCAATAAACGTCGGTTTAAATTCTTTTAAAAGGATTTTATCCTGAGGTCGTTTTGGACCAGCAACGGTTGGCTCAATCATGGAGACATCCAATTCCACAACTTCGGTATAATTGATGCGGTCTTCATTTTCACGCCATAGCATATTGGCTTTGCAATAGGTTTCAACCAAGTTAATCTGCTCTTCTGAGCGATTACTTTCCCGCATATATTTCAATGTTTTATCATCAATAGGGAAATAGGTAATCGTACATCCAAACTCTGGCGACATATTGCCGATAGTCGCTCTATCCGGTACCGACAAATGATCGACACCCGGTCCGAAAACCTCAACAAACTTACCAACGACGCCTTGTTTTCTTAACACATTCGCAATAGTCAATACCAAATCAGTAGCGGTGGAACCTAACGGCAATTTGCCAGTCAATTTCAATCCAATCACTTCGGGCATAATGAAATAAAGTGGCTGCCCCAAAATAGCGGCTTCCGCTTCAATACCTCCCACGCCCCAGGCGACAACTCCAATCCCATTAACCATGGGTGTATGGCTGTCTGTGCCCACCAAAGTATCAGGAAAGAGCATGCCGTCGCGTGCGATGACGCCTTTTGAAAAATACTCCAAATTAATTTGATGGCAAATACCCATTCCTGGAGGAACGACACTAAAATTATCAAAGGACTGTTGCGCCCATTTTAAGAATTGATAGCGTTCAATATTCCGCTTGTATTCTTCCTCCATATTCCGCTGGTATGAATAGTCGGTGCCAAAATAATCAACTTGAACGGAGTGGTCAATAACCAAATCCACAGGTACCATCGGATTGATCGTGTTTGGATCTTTACCTTTACGCGCAACTTCTGCACGCAGCGCTGCAATGTCCACGACAGCAGGAACACCTGTAAAATCCTGCATCAAAACGCGAGCAGGTTTAAAAGGAATGTCTTTATCAACACCTTTAGGTTTCCAATTAATTAGAGTGTCAATATTTTCTTTGGTTACCGAAAAGTCGTCAAAATTCCGCAACACATTCTCCAAAAGAATCCGAATGGAAAATGGAAGTTTATCAATTTGATGACCTTGACGGGAGAGTTCTTCAAGACTGTAATAATCGAAGTTTTTTCCATCTACAGTGATTTGCTTTTTAGTTTGATAAGGATTAGTAGTCATGCCGTTGTAATTTTAATGTTATTATTTTATGTTTTTTATATCAAATGCAAGTTGGTTGCTCTTTGATATTCAAAAAAGGATTGGGCGTTTCCCAATGACAAAAAGTTTTAAAGAATGTTATTACAGGAAAATAGGGGGTAGTTTCCTAGATACCTATTTAATATACCGGTAAGTAGGAGATCGGTATTTTATATAAGTCGTTTCAAGTTACGGATTTTATCAAACTTTCTGAATCATATTCCATTAAAATGAGCAGTATTGATCGCCGACTGTCAGCATAAATATCGAAGCTTAGACTTTTAAGAGTGAGATGAATGATAATAAACAGTGTATCTACAAAGAGATAATTCTGGGAATGACTCTGAATACAAATTGATTAAGTAAAAGAAAGTCAGTGCTGTAACAGCTTTAGCATTACGATCATTGCTTGTATTTTAAAAAAAAATGAAGCGAAAACCCCTGAGTAACCAATTCAGGAATCTTGCTTCAGTTTACAACTAACTCAAATAAAAATAAAAAAAAACTGTTATAAATACTTACGACGAAAAACGACATCACCATAGTATTAGGAAATGCTATTACTTATTTGGCACTTCCAATTTAGAAAAATCTATAACTGGCGCCGTTCCATTTGCGGTTCTGGTAAACTCACTATCAATAGGGGTTGTCTCATCAAAAAACCCACAGTTTTTCATAAAAAACATATTATCGACTACACCACCAGCATAATCCATCCGCGATTCTTTTCTTGCGGTGGCATCGGCTGTAAATTTAGCTTTGGTCAATTCTATCCATTGTTTATCGGTGGTATAAACCCACTGATTATTATAATTCGCTTTGCGCGATACATTTCCAGTGGATGGAACAAAATTTTCTAAAAACGAATATAGATTTTGTAAATGGCGGCTACCCTGTGGCCTTCTAAAACTGGCAATTATATTCCATTGGTCATTTTCGGGTGTGAAAAAATAAGCAGTATAATCGGTGGAGTTATTTTCAGCGGGTACGCCTTTCAACAAAAACTTATAAGAAGTTCCCGCCTTCCAAGGATACACCTTATAGCTTTGTCCTCCGGAACCTTCATTTCCGAATTCGCCTGATTTGACATCCTTACCTTTGCCTAGTAAAATTATTTTATGATCGTCAGGAATTTCCTTTGGATCCTGGGTATCAAACGGACTCCATACCGAAAATAAGATACGACGTTCGGTTTCAGAATTGACCTGAATTCCAAAATAACCATCCTTGAAGCCATTGGCCATATAATAAGAGCCGATAACATCTTCGCCTTCCGGAACGTTTATTTCGTTGTAAAAATATTTGATTTCCCTGTCCTTAGGCAATTCATACGATAAATGTACGGATGGGCCACGTCGTCCAAAATAAAAGTCGTCTTTTATAAAATAAACGTTGCCCTCTGTGGCTGGACCACCGATTAAAAAAGCATCAATATCTCCATATACAGTACCATCTTTATGCAGACCTTGGATTTCAATTGTTTGATAGCCTTTTGTGGCAATGTTAAATTCACCTACAACAACTTCTTGCTTACTGGACGTTCCTACTGTGAATTCCTTCGTATCACCACCCAACGAAATTTTAATTTTCGAAGATTCGCCAGTTGCATTTAACTTTAATCCTAAACTAATTTTACCGGTACTTTCCGTTTTAAAATAGGTTTTAATTATTGTTGTGGGATCTGTCCAATTTCTAATCCCATCGTCTCTAATTATCTTGTTATTTAATGTTGTGTTATTGGTAACCCAGCTATTGCCTTTTGTAGGGATTTCATAAGAAAACGGTTCTACACTATAAGTAATAACCTTTTCCGAACTTTTATCATGCTTCAATGTTTTACATGAGTATATAGTACTCACCATTAACACTGCAAAAAAGATCATAGAAAATCTTAGTTGTATTTTTATTTTTTTATTTAATATCATTATTCTTTTTTACAAAAATGGATTATAAATTTTTAAAGTAATCGCGTTGTTAATTTGACATTTATTGCACAAGTATTTCTTTAGGTTCCCCACCAAAGGCCACAAACTAATTTTATTAGGATCAAAATAGTTCACATTTAAATTATCTCTAGCTTAAATATAAATCGCATTTACAGTAAACGCTTTTTAGGCAAACCCTAATTAATAGACCTATTTGTAACTCGGAAAAAGAACTTTGATATCTGGTCATTCTCTAGTCATAAATAGTATTCAATATTGTCATGCGTTGAAAGTACTATTTTCTACAGAATCACTTCATCTGGATAAGGAACTTTTTTTCCTGAATTTTTAAATTTGGGCATCTGGGCGTTTACTTCTCGCAAATGTTTGGAAAGAACTTTAACTAATTCTTTTACCTTTCGCAAATCAACTTTTGCTAAATTGTTTTCTTCACCAATATCCTCTTTAATATTGAACAATTCCAATTCACCATCTTTATGGTAATAGATTAATTTCCAATTTCCTTTTCTCACACTGCTTGTAGTACCTATACCTGGTCCTGATGCTCCCCACTTATATGGAAAATGCCAGAATAATGGTCTATTTTTGGAACCATCATTTAATTGAGGATCTTTCAGCAGAGACACAAAGCTTAGTCCATCTATATTTTGCACCTTTTTTGATTTTTCAATTTGTGCCATTTCCAAAATACTCGGGAAAAAGTCTTCTATGATTACATTTTGATCTGTTTGACTGCCTGGCTCGCTAACGCCTGGCCATTTTACAATCATTGGCACGCGAATACCTCCTTCATACATAGATCCTTTCCCACTTGCCAGTGGCTTGTTGTGGGTATTTGGCTTACCTCCTCTGGCATGGACACTTAATCCACCATTATCAGACATGAATAAAACAATGGTATTTTTATCTAATTGCTTTTTCTTTAAATAGTCCATAATATCACCTAGACTTTTATCCATTCCTTCTATCATAGATGCGTATTTAGCTTCCGTTTCCTCCAATCCTGCATCAAGATATTTTTGTAAAAACCGCTTATCGCCATAAAAAGGAAAATGTACTGCATAATGACTCATATACAGATAGAAAGGTTTCTTGGAATCTACAGTATCTAATACCTTTAACGCTTCCTGGGTAAGAGCTTCGGTAAGAAAAATGTCTTTCCCATGATATTCCTCCAAACCAGGTACTGCCCATTCTTCTTTTCCCACTTTTCCATTTCCGAAATTTTCAGTCCCTAAATAACTTTCCGGCGCTCCAGAAGCATGGCCAGCGATGTTTATATCGAAACCTAAATTTTCTGGGTTTTCTCCAGGAGTGCCAATAGCTCCAAAATGTCCTTTTCCTGCATGAATTGTAAAATATCCATTGTCATGAAGAATTTGCGGTAAAGTGGTTGCATATACAGTACGTTCTATTCCTTTTTGCTGCGAAATTCCATTCACATTCCAAAGTGGAAATTCGAGCTCATCATCAGTTGCATCATTAGAAGCATTTTTTTTCAGAGTCCAATTGGTTACACGATGTCTTGCTGTATTCATCCCTGTCATTAGACTAACTCTCGTAGGAGAGCATATAGGTGTAGCATACGCCTGAGTAAATTTCATTCCCTCCCTGGCCAGACGTTCCATATTTGGAGTATGGTACTGTTGGTTTAGAGCGGTTTTTTTCTTCCAAAATGGTTCTGATGTATCCTGCCATCCCATATCGTCTACCAGAAACATAATAATATTGGGACGACTGGAATAGTGCTCTTTTTCGTTTTGATCATGTTTTATCTTACAACCCGAAAAAAGGAAGAAAAATAGAAGAATAAGTAATAAGGACGTTCTACACATAATTTAGTTATTACTACATTGCTAGATTAGTATAATTAGTGCTAAAAAAATTATAATTATGTTCTTCCTAATATTAAAAAATCGAATATAGTATAAATAAAGAATTCGATATCAGAGAAATAAAATATTTTTTAATCGTCATTTTCCATTGAAAAATTCATAATTCCAAATTGCAGAATCACATCTAATTTTTTATAATATTCATACTCAATTCTCATTAATTCCAATATCAACTTGTAACGTGAAATAATATTAGTGCTAAACTTTAGTAATATAACATACAAGAAAAAAAATGAATTTCTGCGGCTTTTGGAGTAGGCTTAACCTATGATATAAGTATCATCTATTCCAATAATCAGGAATTTATATGAACTGCTTATCCATTTCGACAAAATCGAGAAAAGAATAATTTTATTAACCTACATGTGTTTAGTGAAATTCTATATTCAAAAACACATGTAGATTGTTTAATAAACCTTAGAAGATGGCACCACTTCCGGCATCTGTGGACCAACCAGGGTTTTGATATATTACTGATTCTGAGCTATCCTGGGTGGTAGTAATGATAAAGTGTTCCTTCGCAATAGGATCAAGATAATGAGCAAATGCCCAGTGATAACCATCACGAACCAAGTTTCCAGAACCTAAGTTAACTCTGTAAGGTCTTAGATATTCACTTTCATTTCTACTGGAAACGGTTGCGGTGCTTCCACCTTCGGAAGGTTCTATTAGTTCTGTATCGGAATACCACGCTTGCATTGGTCCCCAAATTTTAAACCCTTCTATAATATGAGGTTCTGATTTCAATTGATCTAGAGATCTCCAGCGTTTTAAGTCAAAATAACGCATACCTTCTGCCATTAATTCTACTCGTCTTTCTCTACGAATATTATAAAGAATAGGATCAGTCAGTAAATTTCCTGCTGAATAAGCTCCAAAATCGTTTTGAGCTTCCTTAGTTATGTCTGTAGCGGCAACACTAACACTATATTCTGGATTGACACCAGCTCTTTCCCTAATTGCTCTCCAATATTTTGCGGCGGTTCCATTTATGCTTCCATCTTTTAAATAAGAAGCCTCAATATAATTCAAATAAGCTTCTGTAGCACGAAAAACAATACTTCCTATTACATCTCCACTGTTATCCGAATTCCCTGATAAGTATGACATCCCTTTTTTAATACTATAACCAGTGACGCTTCTTCGTTCCTCCAAACCAGTAAAATCCGGAATAGCTAGTAAATACGGTTTTCCATTTGATAAAGTTAAATCGGTATATTTTAATTCGCCCGGTTCCTTCATGAATAATTGAAGCCTTTGATCACGTCCTTTTTTAACATCTTTTATATAATCATCTCCTTCATAACCAGAACCAGAAGCATAAATGGGCAGCCCGTTCTCCATTAGGAAATTATCAACAAGGCCTCTTGTATAACCCGACCCACCACCGGCACTTTCCCCTTCTCCACGGTTTAAGTAATGGTTCACATAATGATACACTCCAAGTCCATTGTCATAATCCCTCCATAAAAGGACTTCAGGGTATTGTTCTAAATTTTCATCAGCAAACATTTTAAAATATGGATTACGTGAAGAATCATATCCAATATCTGGGGAGGACGGAGTATTTGGCGTTAAAGAAACAACATCGGCCACTTGGGCTGACGCCTGCATTGCTTCGGTAAGGAAAAAATCAATTTCCTCATCTATGTTAATGCTAAAACCTTCTACTTTACCCTCTCCCGGCCAATTGGGGCCTCCCGGCACAAATGGAGTTCCTTTATGATACATCAGCCAAGTAGCTTCGTGTAAGGCTACTCTAGATTTGAACAATAGAGCAGCATGTTTGGAAATCCTGTTTTTCCCTCCAGGTGGGTCTGTTTGCAAAAGAGGAATAGCTTTGTCAAGATCGGAAATTATAAATCTAGCAACCTCATTTCGTGGACTTCTTTTTGACTCATCAATTAATAGTTCTAAATCATCTGTAAGGGTTTCTGTAACAATTGGAAAATCACCCACAGCTTGTACTTTCGAAAAATATTCATAAGCCCGAAGAAAGTATGCTTCTCCCATATAATGATCTATGTTGGATGCAAAACCTTGTATCTCTCCAGCTTCCCATTTTGGAACCGCGGTTTCTAGGAAATAATTGACTTGTCTTATATTTCCAAAGTTCCAACTACCTCCTGTTTGAGGCACTCTCCATTCCCCCGGAACCCACCGGCTGCTATAATTGTTTGCGGCTTGATTATCTGTATGATTGTCGATACCAAAAGTACCTATTCCCCATCCTCCATGAGTTGGAAAATTATAGCGTGCTATAGTATAGGCTGCAAGATCAGATTCGGTTTTCAAATAACCGCTTGGAGTAACATCAGAAGGGGGCTCTCTGTCGAGAAAATCCTTTTCACAACCAGTAAAAAGAATCAGTATTCCCACGATAAGAGTGAATTTCGTTTTTATCTTTATAATATTTTCCATTTTGTTACTATTTAAAAATTAATATTGAGACCTGCCGAATAAACTTGTGAATAAGGATAGGTCTTTCCATCAGACCACCCATTCAAGCCCACAGTTTCTGGATCGAAGATATCAGTTAGTTTCGTAAAGGTGAGCAGGTTTTCACCGGCAACATATACCCTCATGTTTGTACCAGCGAAGAGCTCAAAAGTGTATCCGATTTGAACGTTTTTTAGTCTCAAATAGGAGGCATCCTGGAGATATCTAGTTTGGGTTTGCTGATTTTTACCAGTGTTAAAGTAAGGTCGTGGAAAATAAGAATCTAGATTTACATCTGCAGCGCCAGCCTGTACCATTGGGGAGTTTTCATCTCTAAAATAATCAAGGTGCTGTTTAAAACCGGTTGATTGCCACATTCCACCATTGACACCCCAGAAATATGGACCTCCAGGCATATAATCTCTTTTTCCGATACCCTGGAAAAATATTCTCATATCAAAACCTTTGTATTCAGCGCTAAGATCTAGTCCGTATTGATATCTCGGAGTAGAGTTTCCGATGATTCTTCTGTCTCCAGTGTCGTCTAATGTTCCACTTCCACCACTTATTTGGCCATCGCCGTTTAAATCCTCAAACATAATATCACCCGCTTGCCAATTAGACCCCAATTGGTTTTGATTTGTATTTGCTAAATGAGCGTTCATCTCCTCATTTGTTTTGGCAATACCTATTGAAGTGTATCCCCAAATTTCTCCCATTTCTCTGCCTTTATACCATGTACTTATATTATTCGTTTCATTAGGATATCTAATTATCTCCTGGCGTGAATCAGAAAGCACTCCTCTAATGCTATAATTAAGGTCTCCAATATTGTCTTTCCAGGTTAATTCCAACTCAAATCCTGTAGACTTCATATCCGCATTATTTATCTGAGGTACGCCTGTACCCAGTATAGCTGGAAGTTCAGGAGCTGGTCCAATCATATCGATTGTTTTCCTGTCGAAGTAGTCAAAATTAAGGTTTAGTTTATTACGGAAAAAAGCAGCATCCAAACCTATATTCCAGTTAGTAACTCTTTCCCAGGTTAGAAGAGAACTTACCAAACCTGGAGCACCGGCCGTATTGGGTTGTGCGCCATTAACGAGCCATCCTCCATTATTAACGCCTATGGGCATTGTTGGGTAAAATGGATACCAGTTAGATGTGTTTTGGTTCCCAAGTTCTCCATAAGAGAATCTTGGCTTAAATGTATGAATAGTTTCACTTAATGGCCAAAAATCCTCTTTCGCAATATTCCATCCCGCAGATACCGAAGGAAAAAGTTGCCAACGTTTATCATTTATAAATCGAGAAGAACCGTCATTACGCAAATTAAGTTCTAAAAGATATTTTTGTTTGTAATTGTAATTTAAACGACCAAAATACCCGGCTACCGCCCAATGCTGATATTGACCTTCTCTCGCTTTACTATCTTCGGTAGAAGTATTAATAGTCGGTTTATCTCGATCTATCACTCCTGTCCTTGAAGCTCCGATAGTCCTGTATTTGTGAAGCTCTGAATTGAAACCAGCCATCACTTTAAAATTATGTACATCATTAAGCGAAAACTCATAGTTTGAGTAAATATTTGAACTGAAATAATCGTTTTTTCTATTATATTCATACACCTCACTGTAACCTGCAGCATTTCCCGCAACCCCGATACCGTAAGGGGTACCATCAACTCTATATGCATAAGCAGGGAGTATATCCTCGTGGTTGTTGACATTAGTTATGTTATAATTGGCATTAGCAAAAATTTCCCAACCTTTCAACGGAGTTATGACTAGTTCTCCCTGAAAATACACTCTGTCATTCTGATTATTAGTACGTCCACCATCTATTAACTGACCGATTTCACTCTGGAAATGATAGTATCCATTTGGTTCCTTAATAGGCGTGGTAGGCCATCTCCGCGCAATATTATGGTAAAATAGCCCCCCCTGATGTGTAGCTTTTTCGTAATCTTCTCTTATAAACCTGGTACTAGTATTAAACTTAATGTATTCATTAATTTTAATATCTAATTTGGTAGTAAAACTATAACGATTAAAATGATCATTCGAATATTCTAGAAGTCCCTCTTGATCCAAATAATTAGCTGAGGCATAATATTTAATATTTTCACTTCCTCCGCTCACACTTAAGTCGTGTTCTTGAGCAAAGCTTTGGTCTTTATACATAATGTCAAACCAATCATTATTAGCATGTGTTCTTGTCCATTTTTCATACAAGTCTCCGCTTTCATTTGGGAAATTACTTTCTAAAAGTTCACCGTTTTGATTTTGCTTTATCCGCTCCAATATGTCCGGGGTGAATTTAACTGCTTCGTTTGCGTTGGCTGCGGCTTCATTCCAATATAATGCGAATTTGTATGAATCCATCATCGAAGGGAGGCCCAGAGGTTTAGTTGCTCTTAAACTACTATTGTAGCGAACACGCGGTTTTCCAATTACACCAGTTTTTGTCGTAATTAAAATTACGCCAAAGGCAGCTCTAGAACCATAAATAGAAGCTGCAGCTGCATCTTTTAACACGGTTACAGATTCAACATCACTTGGATTGATAGCATTTAAATCAGCTTCCATCCCATCTATTAAAACTAATGGAGAAGCATTAGAACCTGAACCTATACTTCCTGCCCCCCTTATATTGAAACTTAGACCGGAATTCAATTCTCCACCCATGCCTGATGATTGAAAATTCAGACCAGGCATGACTCCTTGAAGCATTTGACTTACATTGGCCACTGGTCTCGATTCTAAAGTTTCTGAAGTTATAGATGTTACGGCTCCGGTGAGATTAGACTTCTTCTGCGTGCCATATCCCACAACAACCACTTCATCTAGTGCTGCTGCATCAGTTTCTAAAACAATATTAATTTCGTTGCGCCCACTTATTTCAATTTGCTGGGTGGCATATCCTACATAGCTCACTTTTAAGGTGGCGTCTGCCGCTACATCTATCGCATAATTCCCGTCAAAATCGGTCATGGTACCATTTGTAGTGCCTATTTCTAGAATATTAACACCCGCTAGAGGCATGCCATTTTCTGATTCTGTTATAGTGCCAGTAATGATATTCTGCGCATACAGGGTGCTAGCTTGCAATCCAAAAAGACTGAAAAAGAAACACAGTGTTTTTAACTTGATTTTTAAACCAATTGGCCTTGTTGTTTTATGACATAATTTTTTCATACTTTAAATAGCTTAAATGTTGGTTGATACTTTCAATGATTTTCGAGCTCTAAAATCATACAAAGTTTAATGACAAAGACGCCAGAATGTTTTAGATAAATATTTTACTTGAACTCTGAAAATCTATCGTTAATGTTTAGTTAAAGAGTCAGAATTTCAAATGTGGAAATTTACTTACCTGAATAGGGGGAAATTTTCGTCAATAATGAGTAAAATTTCGAAAATGACTAAATAATACTCTTTTTTGACGAATTATTAATTTCTTTAGCTATCCGGATGCAATAGTATGAACGTAATATACTCAGTTTTGAAATCTGTCCATCTTAATCCTCCTTATTAGAATTATTATTCCTAAAAATTAGTTAAAAACAATACTAAAGATCTAAATCTTCATTTCCATAAATTGAGCTTTCAATGTTCTAATTTCTCTCTCTTCTAATCGAAAAAACAAACAATCACTCCGTATTATAAATACTAAGAGTTTCCGACTACTCAAATAGAGATAACTATTATGTAGTCAGAACCCTGCAAAACGTTTTGGAATAGGAGATGACGATAAAAATGTTATATTAATCTTTTGTTCTTGGTGCATTAAAGACATTATACCTCAAGTTATTGTAGAAAAGGAGCTTCATAAATTTAAAAAACCTAATGATTAATGTTTTCTAAATTTTATGGATACCAATTGCTCACCCATGATTGTTCAAAATAAATATTCTAAGCGAGATTTCGGAATCTTTAGTAATTAGTCACATAATACTCAAACGACGAGCCGATAATTTACGGTACGATTAAGATGCAGGATTGAAACAAAATTAATATCGATCATCCTATAATGCTCTTATCTTTTATGCAATTGAATAGTCCGTACAGCTAGTATATAGATACTCAATTTTGAATAACATATCCCTATATATAATCTGCAGACAAATTAATAAAGAGGTCAATAGTTCAATTAGAACAGCTCTGATAAATTTTCTTTTAGATCATTTCACTAAGTTCATCAGATTTAATATACTAATAAGAATAAAGTTATGTTAATTAAAATATTACGGGATAAAAAAAAAGAAGCTCAATCTTACGACCAAGCTTCTCTCTAAACTTATTTTTTAATAAATTCTTTAAATAATACAGCCAATTTATTGAGTAGGATTCTGAGTCAATGTTCCTGGATAGGAGTTAATCGCATCCTGAGGAATGTAGAAAACTACACGGTAATCCGTAGCAGTAATCGTCTCAAATTGATTCTGAGGTCCTGGATATTCCCGGGTAAGCGAATTTCCATTACGGAACACATCATAGCTTCGTTCAGCTTGATAGGCCAGTTCCAATTGACGTTCTTTGTCAATTAGAGTTCCAGCATTGGACGCATCCAAATTAGCATATCCTCCATCTACAATTGAACGTTCTCTAATAGTATTAAGATCGGCCAATGCCTCTCCATAATTACCCATTTTGGCATAGGCTTCAGCACGGTTCAAGTACACTTCACCCAAACGGCTAATGACCGGCGAATGTAAATGAGACTCTTCACCTTCTAAAGACGCTTTTGTAATATAAAACTGTGGATACACACGGTTAAGCGTAATATAATCATCGATCACACCGGAATATGTTTTTCCATCTTTATATACAATAGAAAAAGTTCCTTGACTTGCATCAATCGGCGTAAGTGTGTAGGTATTATCACCTTCTTTAGCATTGATCGTGCCACCGCTACGCGTGATATTTGCTTGTACATAGTTTAAATTATTAGGACCATCTTCCTTTACAAAACGGAATACTTCCGTGTACGCTCCAGTTTCATCTTGAGAATACGTTGGTTCAATAAAGGCCGCACGAGCATCCACCAAATTATAGCTGTCCGAACGCCAGTCATTACGACCTGTTTCGTTGAGCAAATCAATATATTTTGCACTGGCATACATTTCTCCCCAGCCCATGCCACCTAAGTTAGCATACATACCACCAACACCGTAATAGTGGTCAAAGCCTGAATACTCTGACGCCACACGTTTGATGGCGAAAATAGTCTCAGCATTGTTTTCTGGAACTAGAGTGTTGTATTTCATAAACTGCGCTCTTGGTAATAACGAATACTTTCCAGAGGTAATGACTTTATTGGAATACTCTAAAGACATCTGTGCATACTCCATATTAGGTGCACTGTAAGTACCACTCATATAAAGATAGATCCTTGACAACATGGCCTGAGCAGCTTCTTTAGATGCATAAATTGAATTCTTATCCAAGGTTAGTAGTTCTTCAGCTTTCTTCAAATCACTGATGGCTTGCTCATAACTTTCCTTAACCGTTGCACGATCGGGAAGATTCATGTTAAGTACATCATCTGGAGTTCCATTTACAATGGGCACACCCAAATTTGTTTCTGGGCTTTGGTAATATGGACGTCCAAATGCTCGGGTTAAGTAAAAGTACATCATCCCACGAACGTAGTAAGTTTCTCCAATCTGGTTATCGATTTCAGCACTTTGTCCTTCATCAATCATATCAATAATATTTGAAGATTGTGCAATCGCTTTATACCCTGAGTCCCACATTTGGGTCAAACGATAGTTGTTTGGAGTACGCGCATAAGAGATAAACTCGTAAAATGGATCGGTAGAAGACCCACGGATCATCATGTTATCCCCTGCGTATTCTCCCATGCGGTGCATAGGATCTGACCAAGATTTCAATTGGGCATACACCCCGTTGATCAAGGCGTCTAAAGATGCATCAGGATCATTAACGATAGTTTCTGAATCCATGCTTCCGTAAGGCAAACGTTCTATATCACACGCTGTGATTGTTGCCGCAACCAATATGGCTATAAATATTTTTTTCATAGTGTTTCTAATTAAAATTGTAAGTTAAGTCCGAGCATGAATTTACGTACTGCTGGATATACTCCAGGTCCTGTTGATCCTAAAACTGAACCGTTATTCGCTGGAATTTCTGGATCCACGCCTGAATACTTAGTAATAACAAACAGATTTTCTCCAGATAAAGAGATCCGTAAGTTATCCACATTAAGATGGCTTAAATCAAAATTATAACCTAAAGTCAAAGAACGTAACTTTAAAAAGTCGTTGTTCTCTAAATAACGCGTTGAGGTCGCATTTCCTTTATCTTGGTTATTGTATCTCGCAATAGGGTGCGTTGCAATATCACCTGGCTTCTCCCAACGGTTCCATTCTGGTCTTAATTTCATTTGATTACGGTCGGTATACGTTCCGTCCGAATCATATTCTTGACGTGAATAGTTATAAATTTTACCTCCTATAGCATAACCGAACACAGCGTTTAAATCAAATTTCTGATAAGTTAATGAAGTTGAGAAACCTCCAAATAAATCAGGAGATACTTTTCCGGTTTTTTCAAATGTCGCTTGAGAGTAATTTGACGTTGTTTCGCGCGATAATTCATTACCATCGGCATCTCTATCTACTTTATACCACAATGGCAATCCATCTTCAGGATTAACGCCAGCCCACTCTTTTAAATAGTATGTATCTACTGGACGCCCTGGCTCTAACATACGTTGTGCAGAACCGGCAATGCCTAATCCGTCGCCAACTATAATTGGTCGGACCACATAGTCACCGGCTGCATTTTTTGTTTTGTACAGATTGGTCAATTTGTTGGAATTGTGTCCTAAGTTTAAATCTACGCTCCAAGTCAATTCTTGGTTACGGATAATATCGCCTCCAAGAGCTAACTCAACCCCTTTGTTTTCCATCTCCCCAATGTTCCGCCATATGCCAGTCACACCAGTAAGTCCAGTAATCGGCACGTTGAACAGAATATTATCGGTATTTTTTGAGTAGACGTCAACAGAAATTCTTGCTCTATTGTTTAAAAAACTAGCATCAACTCCTACCCCAGTGGTAAAAGTTTCTTCCCAAGTTAAATCTTTGTTTCCGATTTGACTGATCAAAGCTCCAGGGTTTTCATTGTATCCTGCACCGGTTGAAACCGAATAAAGGTCATATTGCGGATATAAGGAACTCGGACGGTTTCCTACAGAACCGTAAGATGCACGTAATTTTAAGGCATCTACCCAATCAGCCTTAAACCAATTCTCATTATGAATGTTCCATCCACCACTTACAGAGAAGAAATTACCATATTTGGCATTGTCACCAAAGTTGGATGCACCATCTCTCCGAAAAGAAACTTGAGCTAAATATCTATTGTCGAAAGCATAATTGGCATTGAAGAAAACCGACTGTACGGCCCATTCAGCAATCCCTCCTTTAGTACGTTCTGGTTTGGATACCACATCAAGGATTTCGAAACCAGGAATAAAACCGGTACCAAATGCCTCAAGAGATTCACTGCGGTAATCGTTATACTCATAAGCCAA
>JBBSRC010000021.1:0-47041 GCA_038243395.1 Flavobacteriales bacterium
AAATGGTTTCCTTCACTTAAAATTTGTGCAGACTATTTGTCGTGTTAATGTTATGGTTAGAAAAGCGGCGCGGACGCAGCATTTAACTTTGCTTGGTAGTTGCATTTAGTAGTGGAGCTCAAGTTAAAAAGTACAGGCATGACTAGCATACCTATGAACGTCGCATCAATTCATTACGTCGTTGATGGAAACCTGAATCGATTTAGAGAAGACAAATATGAAAATGCTTTTTTGGAAAATCGTGACGTTGCACGTTTGCTGTAATTTAATCAGGTAACACTCCAGCCTTATGGCTAAATCATTTTGAAACAGTAGTCATCAGAATTTAAATATCAATTATTTTGTAATTTCTTCACATCTTCATTGGCCAAAACCAAATCGTTGATTAACGTGGTCAAATGAACGGTTGCGTTTGTATTAGCAATTGCATTGGTTTCAATCTGTTCATTAATTGAGGTTAACTGCTCTTCTTTTTCCACATCCGAACGTCGAATCTTAAAACTTTGAATATCTGCAAGACGATTATTCAAGCTCTGTTTTTGCTTCCTTAACTGATCCAATTTTACGCGATGATTTCTTATGGCATTCTCAATAATACAAACTTTATGTACTGTAGTTAGGCTATCGAATTGCCTTTTATAATCCGTCTGGGCAACTATTGAGATCGAAAAAAATAGGGTAATTAAAAAAATAAATGGTTTCATTTTACCTGTGTTTTAAAAACGCTGCAAAACTATACATTTTCCACCTCTTAAAATGTTGTTTCACAGTAAATTTAAACAGGAATTCGAAAAAAATATCATTCATTAGTTGGTTTTACCTGAAAACCTGGGATTACTGATAAAAATCATGTTTTGAGAGATCAATATGCTATAAATTTACTTTTAAATATCAAAACAAATAAACATGTACCAACCTTTACTTTTAGATGCGAAATGGAATAACGGCGTCATAATGATTGTCATTTTTGCTGTCGTTTGTATTGCACTTGTAGGCATAGTCGTTAATTTCATGATGAGTGATAAAAAGAAAAATGATTCAGAAACTTCTGAATAAATCATTTTGTCGATGATTTTAAACTTTGTTAACTTACTGATGGCTAATGACTAAAAATGAATTGTAGAAATACTGATTTGAATAGTACTTTATATTTTATCAAATCAGCTTTTTTTGCCCCCTTTTCTAAATTGAGCATTTGAAATATCAATTAGTAAATTAAATTTACTGAAACTTGACCAAATTAAAAAGGGATTGAAAACAAGTCTCAATCCCTTTTTATAAGAAAACAATTGTCAAATGATTAATCTTCTTTATCAACTATTATTTTACCGGATGCATCTAGAATAAGCTTTCGCTCCATAGTCCATCCTTTTTCAATTTCGACTTCATAAGTTTTGCTGCCATTTTCTTCAATGACTTCAACAGAATCAATCTTATAATCAGGATATTTCGTCTTAACGGCAGAGGCTACGACTGAGGGTAAGTCTTTTTCTGAAATTTCTATCTTTGATTTCAAAACTTTTCCTTGAGCATCATAATACACGTCGTGATCCATTTTGTTAATTTCAAATTCAACCTTAAAATGGTCGCCTTTCTTTTCCCATTCGACGTCCGTAACCTTGGCATACGAATCATTGAAAGTGGTTTTTAAATGCGTTGGCACTTCTTCCATTTTTAGATCCTGTGCACTCACAGTTGCAGTTGCAACTAAAAATAATGCTGCTAATTTTAAATTTCTCATGGTTTAATATTTTAAGTTTAAACAAAGAACGCATTGAAAACTGGAATAAATTAGGAATCAATGCGAATCCGTATTTAAACACTCCAAAGTTTGTGGTTCTTCATTCTGTTTATCAATGATCTTTTCTTTATTTTTAGATTCATTCCTAAAAGATTCTAGAATTGTATAATAGTATTGCTAAAATCGAAACCCATGAAATTGCTCATTATTGAAGACGAACCAGAAATGTTGGAAAATATGGTGCAAACTTTAGAGCGTGAACATTATATTGTAGAAACAGCATCAGATTACCAATCAGCGCTCGATAAAATAGGAGTTTATAATTACGACTGTATTCTATTGGACATTACTTTACCAGATGGCAATGGTCTTGATCTTTTAAAAGAGCTGAAAATGGCAGGAAAGAATGAGGGCGTCATAATCATTTCTGCTAAAGACTCTCTCGAAGACAGATTACAAGGACTTAATTTTGGTGCTGATGATTATTTGCCGAAACCATTTCACATGGCCGAACTTCATGCACGGGTCAAGGCCGTTTTAAGACGTCGGCATTTTGAAGGCAACCACTATATTCTTTTAGGCAACGTTGCTATTTACCCTGAAAACAGACAAGTGCTCATCGATGAAAACGAAATTGTCCTTAACCGAAAGGAATACGATATACTGATGTATCTCATTACAAACAAAACGCGATTGGTTACAAAATC
The DNA here is from genome assembly GCA_038243395.1 of Flavobacteriales bacterium. Classification (GTDB taxonomy): domain Bacteria; phylum Bacteroidota; class Bacteroidia; order Flavobacteriales; family Flavobacteriaceae; genus Gelidibacter. Next base: position 2,449 of record JBBSRC010000021.1, read on the forward strand.
CGCATTGGCCGAACACGTTTGGGGAGATCATATTGACCAGTCTGACAGTTTTGATTTTATTTATTCTCAAATCAAAAATCTTCGAAAAAAACTTGAAAATGCCAGCATTACTATTGAAGCTATTTACGGAGTAGGCTATAAACTGGAGGTCATCAAATGAAGTTACTCAACCACACCTCAAAATACCTGGCCATAATTTTATTACCGCTCATTACCATTTGGGCAGTCGTTTTCTATTATGCCATGTTGGATGAAATTTACGACAGTCTTGATGATGGTTTGGAGAATCAAAAGATATTGCTTTTGGAAAGACTACCACATAACCCACAAATTCTCAACCATAACGATCTTGAACTATGGAATCACGAAATTACCCCAATTACTAAACTTCAATTTGACAGCTTTGAAGAGCGTTATGCTGACACTTTGATGTTCATGCTGAATGAACAAGATTTCGAACCAGTTCGCATATTGGAAAGTAAAATGATGTACAACGACAACTATTACAAGGTAAAGTTTATTACCTCAATGGTTGAGGAGGACGATTTGATTGCCGATTTAATAACCTATTTGATCGTGCTGTATGCTCTGTTAATGATTACCATTGTCATTTTGAACAATCTCATGTTGAAAAAAATATGGAAGCCGTTTTATAGTCTCATTGAACAATTTCGGAATTTCAGGATTGAGAAAGACGAACATATACAGACTATGGACACTTCCATAGAAGAATTTCAACTGCTTAACACTTCGGTTAAGACACTCATGGCACAAAGTAGAGCGCGATACTTAGAACAGCAACATTTTATTGAAAATGCTGCCCATGAACTACAAACGCCATTGGCGATAAGTATTAATAAACTGGAATTATTTTTTGAAAATACAAAGTTGTCAGAGGATGAAGTCAAAACGATGACTTCAATTATGGATAATCTCGGACGATTGACCAGGTTGAATAAATCCCTACTCCTACTTTCAAAAATTGAAAATAGGCAGTTTACCGATGAAGAAGATATTGATTTTAAACCTTTACTCGAAAATGTAATTACGGATTTTGACGATCTGGCAGCGCATAAAAATTTAAAGCTTCATTTAAATGCGACAGGAAGTTTAAAATTTCGAATGAATAAAGATCTCGCAGTTATCCTATTAACGAATTTGATTAAGAATGCCATTATACACGGACAGCAGAATAATACAGTGACCATTGAATTAAAAAATAAACTGATTGTAATCAGCAATTTTGGCCTCGCCGGAGGGCTGGATCCTACTTCACTTTTTTCAAGGTTCAAAAAAATTAGCACTGACAAAAAATCTACTGGAATTGGCCTCGCCATCGCTAAAGCCATATCAGATAAGTATGAAATAGATTTAATTTATTCCTATACCACTAAGCATAATTTCAGTCTGCTATTTCCTGCCAGGGGTTAAAGTTCTATTAACAAACTCTCATTTCGCTGTTATTCCTAATTGTTTTCAGTTTTATCATAGACCTTTGAATTTAGAAAAGTAATAAAATGAAAAAATCAAATATATTCGTAGGCCTATTTACATTAATATTAATAGCTATAGGCGTCATAGGATTTTCAAAAGTCAGTTCTGCCAATGCAGAAATCACTAAAGGCATTGACAATTATACGATTTCTGAAAGTTGGGATTTGCCTACTGAATTAAATGAAATAAGCGGTATGGTTTGGGTTGACCATCACACGTTGGCTTGCGTTCAAGATGAAAACGGAATGATTTACATTTATGATCTCGACGAAAAATCTATTGTGGATCAAATTCCATTTGCCGGCAATGGCGACTATGAAGGCATTGCACGTAAAAACGAGGACATCTACGTTATCCAAAGCGATGGACTACTTTATGAGATAAAAGATTGGAGAGCAACCAATAAAGTCGTCAGTTCCTATCAAACAGATTTCACTTCTTCCAATAATATGGAATCACTTGCCTATTCTGCTAAGGATAATGTATTGTTAACGGCTCCCAAAGATAAAGATCTAGAAGACGATTATAAAGGTATTTATAAAATTTCGATGACGTCAAAAAGTGCCGATATCAAATCCCCAGCTTATAAAATCGACATGAACGCCGAGGCTTTAAAAGACTATCGCAGCAAGAAACTACACAAGACTTTCAATCCGTCAGAAATTGCAGTGCATCCTATAAACAATGATATTTATATCTTGGAAGGAAAAAATCCAAAATTAATGATTCTAAATTCTGAAGGTGAACTAAAAACAGTGTATAAACTCGACGAAATTAACTTCCCTCAGCCTGAAGGTATGACTTTTAGTGAAGATGGGAATCTTTATATTTCAAACGAGGCTGTCGACGGTTCTGCAACAATTCATCTCGTAGAATTGAAGAGAAATTTTTAAATTATGATCTTTTGTTTGTTTCAACAATCCAAATATATTCACTAATCCACAAAAATCATTCTACCATCTTTAACGGCTGGATTTCAGTTTTTAATTTTTTATAGAGTCGGTATTGCATCCTGGTTAAAATATCGTTCATCGCTAAGGATTCTTGAGCTTGCATCTCTACCAATGCGTCTAACTCCGCGCGACCCTGTTTATCTCGTTTTATATCCTTAGCCAAAACTAGATAATGTGCTACTTTATTTTTAAATAATGGAATCTGAATGCCAGTTAAAGCTAAATGGCTACTATATTCTTTCGTTATTCTATCGGCTTCCATTTTTATATTCGGGTCAGAAATGCTTACTCCCGGTACTTGAGCAATTATTGTGGTGGAAAACAGCAAAATAATACAAGTGATTAAAGTTTTCATAATATATGTTTTCCTTTAAATTAATATTTTAATACATGCGTGTCAATTAATTTATGATTATTTAACATTTGATAATAATGTAATATTTTATTATTGTCAAGGTTTATCTGCTTTTCAAAATTAAGATTTCAGTTTCTTTATGAATGCACTATATTGTTAATGATTATTGAGTTAATATTATGCTCGCACTATTAATTCAAAAATCATCAAATGAGTTCAATGTTATTAAAATTATCATAAAAGGATATTAAATTTATCATAATTGGTCTTTAAACCTTTCAATCGGGTGTAAAATCTGTTATCTTTAATAAATCAAAAAATCCAAACAAAATGAAAAAACAACAAGGAAAAGGTCTTTTAGCCTTATTAGGAATTGGAGCTGGGGTTTATGCCTGGTGGAAATATAAAAACATGTCTCCTGAAAAAAAGGAAGAACTTCATGCAAAAGCTAATGAGGTAGGCAAAAAAGTTAAAGACACCTATAATGATGTTGAGTCAACAGTTAAATCGAAATACAATGATGTTGAGTCAACAGTTAAGTCTAAATATGACGAACTTAAGAATAGCACTGAAAAGGAAGTCGAAAAAATGAAGAATACCGCTCAAACGGAAGTGAACGACCTCAAAAATTAAAATTCAGCAAGAACAAAAAAAATCCCGCAATTCGCGGGATTTTTTTGTATAGTGAAATTTCTATTTTTTTGCCAATACAGAATTATTGAGAACAATATTCTTCGTCGCGACCATAATCGTTCCTTCCATTTTAGGTTTCAGAATATTATCGACATCAATTTTAACTAATCTTTTACGACAGAATTCTGTAAGACGGGGATCATTGTCAAAAATAAACCTATTTGAAGTGTACTCAGTTTGATTGGGTTCTTTTATAGTCAAATTAATAGCTTTTAAATCTCTACTAAGTCGGTCAGCACCGGGGTATAAAAGTATAAAATGTATATTGACCGTTAGCATTTGTTTTTACCCATCCTCTGTGATGCACATAACGCTTTTTCAAATGAGTCATGACCACATAATTCCCATTGTCATCAGGTTGATTGATAAAAAGAATTACATCCTTCGCCGGACTTATTCCGTCACTTAAAAAGACGGTTCCGGTAATTTTTAATGGGGTTTCTTTTAATGCGAAGTCTGGAATGGAATCTATATTTTTTAATTCATGCGTATAATCATATACGGCATGACGTTTTTGTAATTGGCTGGTAGTTTTTCATAAGATTCTTGAGCGTTTAACGTGCAAAAGTTTCCTAAAAAAAACGAAAACAAAAGAAGGTAAACTAATTTTTTCATGGGAAAAACAATTATTAATTCACTCAAAATTAAATGATTGCCATCCATCACGAACAAAAAAATATTTGAAAGCTTGAATTAAACGATAAAGAGTAAGTTGAATATACCAACTTCAGTTTTCAACGACAAAAGGATTGCAGATTAAGAGAATTTGATGGTGTTGAGGTCTACATTTCCACCAGAAAGGATAATGCCAACTTTTTTATCCTTAAAAGAGTCCTTTTCTTTTAATACGGCTGCAAAAGCCACAGCACTGGAAGGCTCCACCACAATCTTCAGACGTTCCCATAATAATTTCATCGCTTTAAGGATCTCTTGCTCTTCCACACATATAATAAGATCGACAAATTTCTGAAGGATTGGAAAATTGATGTCGCCCAATTGTGTCCGTAATCCGTCGGCCATTGTTTCTGCGGAAGCATTGCTTTCTATCTGACCACTCTGCAACGATCGAAAAGCATCGTCGGCTGTTTGAGGTTCGCCACCGATAACCACGCATTGATTCCCAAAATAATGCGCTGCTAAAGCAGTACCTGCCAATAATCCGCCTCCACCTACAGGACTGATTAAAAAATTTAAATCCGGATGCACGTCAAGAAGTTCCATGGCCGCAGTAGCATTGCCCAAAATAACATCTAAATCATTAGATGGATGGATGAAAGTCGCTCCTTTGTCCGCCACAATTTGTTGAGCAGCAAATTGCCGTGCTTTGATATTGGGTTCACAATCGGTAATGATGCCACCATAATCTAAAACCGCTCCTTTCTTAACCGACGGCGCATTATTGGGCATCACAATATAGGCGCTTACACCCAGGTTTCTTGCCGCCAAGGATAACGCTTGGGCAAAATTACCCGAGGAATGCGTAACTACACCGCGATCCTGCTGTTCCTTTGTAAGTTGCATGATGGCATTGGTCGCACCACGCATTTTAAAGGCTCCCATTTTTTGGAAATTTTCGCATTTAAAAAACAGTTTTGCTCCTGAAAGCTCGTCTAATAATGTAGATGTGAAAATAGGAGTATTATGGACGAAGGGGGAAATACGTCGTCTGGTTTCTAAAAGCGATTGTTTGTCCATATCAAATTAAAACCTAAAGATATTTAAAATCTATCTACGAAACCTGGCAAAAATGACCAATTTCTTTTTGGTGCTGATGAAATAAACACCTGTTAATAAAACAATTGCTGCCACAATAGACTGTGTCGTGATTTCTTCATTTAAAAAGTACCAACCTAATAACAAAGCAATAATAGGATTGACATAAGTTGAAGTAGCTACCTTATCTGGCGAGACCCTTTGTAGCAGAAAGTTAAAGGAAGTAAAAGCAACAATACTTCCAAATATAATGAGCAGTATCATTGACCATTGTACCTTTTCACTCCAAACATTTGGTAAACTCCAAGTTTCGCCAAACAGTAAACTTCCTATCAGCAGTATAAAACCTCCAGCAAGCATTTGATACCCCGTACTAACAAAGTAGTTAGAGGGCAAATCAGCATTACCGACAAATAGACTACCCGAAGCCCAACTTACCATGCAAAAGAAAATCATAATCATGCCAATAATGGAACCTTCTTGACTGACTATTTCTTTTTGACTGACCAATAAAAAGATACCGATCACACCTAAAATTACGCCTAAAACGGACATCGCTTTAATTTTTTTTCCTTGAAACACACGCATCAAAATTAAAACGACTAATGGTTGAGCTGAAATTTCCAAAGCCGCAAACCCACTATCAACATACTTAAGCGCCCATACCACGACACCATTACCAAGCGTTAGAAATAAGAATCCAGCGATAAAAATATTAACCAACTGTCTTTTTGTGATGGCTAAAGATTTACCCATCAATTTAGTGATGATGAAAATCAGAATACCAGCCGTCATAAAACGAATGGAAGCCAACATTAAGGGCGGCAATTCAGAGACGGCTATTTTATTCAACAAATAGGTAGAACCCCAAATAACATAAATTGAAAAAAAGGCAACGATGATTAAGATGGTATTTTTTGAACCGCTCATGAATTATTCTAATAGTATTTTAAAGGAAAAAAATAGTTTGCAAAAATAAGAAAAGAGGTGCCGAAACACCTCTCTAAATCTTAATATTTATTTTCGATATTTAGTTCTTCAAAGAAGCCATATCAATCACAAATCTGTATTTAACATCAGAATCGAGGACGCGCTCATAAGCTTTATTAATATCTTTCATATCAATAAGTTCAATATCTGAAACGATATTATGTTCGCCGCAAAAATCTAACATTTCTTGAGTTTCTTTGATCCCACCAATTAATGAACCCGCAATCCTTTTGCGACCGCCAATGAGTCCACCACCATGGAAAGGTTTTAGTGGTTCAACAGCGCCAACAAGCACCATTGTCGCATCACGCTTTAACAATGCAATATAAGGATCCATTTCATGACCTACCGGAATGGTGTTCAAGATAAAATCAAAACTATTTCTATGCTTCTTCATATCGTCTTCATTTTTAGAAATCAAGACTTCATGGGCACCGAGCGCTTTTGCATCTTTGGCTTTGTCAGGAGAGGTCGTAATCATGACCACATGTGCGCCTAAAGCATTAGCGAATTTTACACCCATATGTCCTAAACCACCCAATCCAACAACCCCAACTTTATCTCCTTTTTTGACATTCCAAGTACGTATTGGGGACCATGTGGTAATACCAGCACATAATAATGGTGCGGTTCCTTTAGGGTCAATGTTTTTAGGGATCCTTAAAACGAAGTTTTTATTAACCACAATAGAAGTAGAATAGCCGCCTAAGGTATGTCCTCCCAAATGCTTATCCTTTCCATTGTAGGTTCCTACCATGCCTTTTTCACAATATTGTTCCAAATCCTCTTTACAAGATGCACATTCCTGACACGAATCCACCATGCAACCAACTCCAACCAAATCGCCTTCTTTATAGGATGTCACATTTTTTCCCACTTCAATCACGTGGCCAACAATCTCATGCCCTGGCACTACCGGATATTTTGAGTTTTTCCAATCATTTCTGACCGTGTGAATATCACTATGGCAAACCCCGCAATACGCAATGTCAATTTTTACATCATCATCGCCACACGCTCTGCGTTCAATATCCATTGGTTTCAAATCTGCTTTGGCATCATCGGCTCCAAAGGCTTTTATAGTATTGCTCATAATTTAATTGTGTTTTTTGTTCAGAATTGAAGATCGCTTCGCTTTAAGAAATAAGAAATAAGAAATATGAAAAATAAATGTTTAAAAAATTAACCACCACTTCTATTATCTATTTTCTAAATTATTTTCCTTTCTTTTTTCTTAACTTTCAAAAGTTGTTTTCAGGGTAATGTCTGCATTCAATAATTTGGATACTGGGCAATTTTCTTTTGCTTTATTGGCAAGCTCTTTAAATTTACTCTCGTCCATTCCTGGTACTTTTCCTTTTAGTTCTAATTCTATTTTAGGAATGCTGCCATCCTCAAAATAAACTTTCGCTTGGGTATCTAAACTTTCTGCCGTAAATCCTTCTTCCACCAAGAAGAAACTTAATTGCATGGTAAAACATCCGGCATGTGCGGCTCCAATTAATTCTTCAGGATTGGTGCCGACGGCATCCTCAAATCTTGTTTTATAGGCATAAGGTGATTCTTTTAACACCCCACTTTCTGTCGTTATAGTACCTTTTCCATCTTTTCCGCCACCTTCCCAGTGGGCTTTTGCTGTTCTATCAAATTTCATAATTATTTATTTTAATATTAAACATTCTTTTATTATTTCTGAATACCGGCATCAATACCGATTTAATTATATAATGTTGCTATTCATTATTAATTAGTTATTTGTCTTTGCTTCATAGGTTGTATAGCCTTCTTTTCCCTGTGTATAAAATGTGTCTTTATCCCATTCCGAAGTGTCCATATTTTGTCGAAAACGTCCTACTAAATCAGGATTGGAGATATAAAGCTTAGCAAAGGAAACCAAGTCGGCATCGCCATCTTCAATGACCTTATTTCCAGAATCTTGATCAAATCCTGAATTGATCATCAAGGTTCCTCGATATTTTGATCGGTAACGTTTGGCAATATGCTGTTCGGCAAACTCTACGTCGGATACATCATTGAAGGGTTCAGACAAATGAATATAAGCCAATTCATAGTCTTTATCTAATTTTTCGATAATAAAATCGAATGTAGGAATCGTGTCTTTATCCATGGTCATTCCAAAAATATTATGAAGTGAAGGATTAAACCTTGCTCCTATTCTGTTTTGTGGTATAACCTCTTTAATTGCATCTAATACCTCAAAGAAAAAACGCGTTCTGTTTTCAATACTCCCTCCATATTGATCATTGCGATGATTACTAGTGCCATTAAAAAATTGATGGAATAAATATCCATTTGAAGAATGAATTTCGACACCATCAAAACCGGATTCCCAAGCATTTCTTGCCGCATTTTTAAAATCAAGGACTGTATTTTTAATATCTTCTAAGGTCATTTCTTTCGGCGTCACAGTGTCTTTAAAACCAGACGGTGTGTAAGTTTCTTCATTAGGATTAATAGCTGAAGGCGCCAATGGCAAATCGCCGTTTAGATAATCGGGATGTGACATCCGACCCACGTGCCACAACTGGATAAAAATGCGGCCACCTGCATCATGTACAGACTGCGTTACTTCCTTCCAACCCGCTACTTGCACTTTCGAATATATTCCCGGGGTGTCAATTGATCCCACAGCTTGTTTTGAAACCTGTGAGCCCTCGGTAATTATTAACCCAGCAGTAACTCTTTGAGTGTAATAAAGCCCTTGAATATCTTTAGTTGCTGCTTTATCTTGATTAACCGCGCGATTACGAGTCATTGGTGCCATGACGATCCGATTCGGCAATTGTAAGTCGCCCATTTTATAAGTTGACAGTAGAGGTTGTTTTGACATCATTTTTATTTATAATAAAATTTTAGTTCAGCACTCCTAATAATACATAAGAATACCAATTTTTTTGGGATAGAACAAGGTGTTATAACATCCTCTACCAACTATCATAGCTTATTCAGATAGCAAATAAGCATTAAAATTGGATTTTATAAAAATATTAACCCTTATCAAATTATTCCCCAAATACCTATCGTAATAACACAGGATAAGATGTTTGTAAATAATCTTATGATTATCGATTTATCACAAAAATAAATAGTTATGAAGGAAATATTTAATTCAACCCAATTTATTCTGAACCCATTTAAATAAAGACCTCCATAATAACATCAATCTTTAATTGCATCAACTTTAGTTTCAAATAGGTTAATGACAAGAATTAAATTCATGTAATTTCATATTTCACGATAATTAAACTCAAATCACAATGAAAAAAGATAAGAAACCTGAAAAGTATAATTCAGATATCACGAAACATGATCTGGATATTTTAGGAGAAAAAAATGAAAATTTAAGAAAGGACGGTGGCGATGACCAACAACTAATAGACAGACTGGAGCCTGTAGATTTTGAGGGCGAAGATTTGGATATTCCTGGTAGGACTTTGCCTGAAGATCGGACAAAAAAGAAATTTAAAGATGAAGAGAACCAGCTTTATAGTCAAGGTGGTCCAGATAATGATGCTTTAGAAGAAAATCAAGGTAAAAACGATCAGTAAGAATAAACTAAAATTTACTACATGTCTTTTGATGCTAAAATTAATCGGCATTATACGGTAGTAAAAATTAGAAATCCTATGATCATAGACTAAACGCTAGTTTAAATTTATTACATACTAATTCTTAGGTTGATTTTAAAGCTTATGATAACCAGACCATATGCAAAATGACACAATTACAATTACAGAGTCTTTTACCAATTTCTATTATAGCTTCATACATCAATTACCCGGAATAGGAATTGGCGTCTTAATTGTCGTTCTGGGAAGTTTGATTGCCAAGTGGATTGGACAATTTGCAAGGAAGCGAATTTCTGCAAAAACACACGATCCCCTGATGAGTAAGTTTCTGGGACAGGCCATAAAATATGTATTGATAATTGTAACGATTATGACCGCCTTAAAAGCGGCTGGGCTAGGCGGTATTGCTACGGCAATTTTAACTGCGGCTGGAGCGAGTGCTTTGGTACTCGGATTCGCTTTTAAAGATATAGGCGAAAATTTTATAGCGGGTGTCATCCTAGCTTTTAATAGGCCTTTTGATGTTAATGATACTGTCGAGATAGGTACCAATTTTGGCAAGGTAAAAAATCTGGAATTCAGATATACGAAATTAAAAACCTTTGATGGGAAAGATGTCTATATTCCCAATAGTGATGTACTGACTAAGCCAGTAACCAATTATACGGAAGATGGCTTTTTTAGATGGGATTTTATTATTGGTATCGCTTATGAAGACAATATAAAAGGTGCCAAGCAAACTATAATGAATGCCTTAAGTAATGAGCCGAATGTTATAGAAGACGAGGAACATGAGAATTTTGTAATAGAAGATCAATTAGCCACCAGCACCGTAAACCTAAAAGTTTATTTCTGGGTAGACACCAAGGATTTCCGAAGAATGGCCTTAATAACTAAAGGTAATGTCATTCGAAATGTCAAAGAAGCTTTAGAAAAAGATGGCTTTTATCTTCCTGCGGACATTCAAGAAATTAAACTTTATGGAGCAGAGAAAGGATTTCCTGTACGCCTTGAAAGAGAAGAAGAAAAAGAACCGATTAAAAACGATAAAATACTTTAATATGAATGAATGCAGCTTGTATAGTAATTCAGAATTTAGGAAACTATCAGGCATTCCTCCCTAGTGAAATTATGATATTCAAATGTTAAAATATTCAAAATTTTCTTACTAATTACGTCCATATTGACCGGACGCTCGTAAATATGTTAAACCAATAATCTAATAATTATGAAAAAAATTTCAATTGTATTGATTGCCGCTGTGCTAATGTCATCGTGTGTTTCTAAAAAGAAATACGTGGCTTTAGAACTTGAAAATGGTCAAATAAAAAGCGAATTGACCAAAACAAGAGTCGAAAAAGAAGACCTTGAATCTAAATTTGCTGCTATACAATCAAGAGTTGACAGCTATAATCAAAAAATAAATTCCCTTACGCAAGAAAATGACGCTATGCTCGTCAATGTTGACAACATTGCTGTCATTTCAAACGACACTAAAAAAGCGATGCGTAAAACTTTGCAGAACGTTGATCAGTCTAAACTTGCCGAGGCAAAAACATTGAAAGATTCTATGAATCTTGCTTTGTCTTATAACTTAAACAAGTCTTTAGATAATAGTAATTTTAATGAAGACGAAGACATTTCTATTGATATTAACGAAACAGTAGTTATGATTTCAATTTCAGATAAGATGTTATTCAACACGGCAAGCTATAGAGTAAGCAATAAGGCAAACGATATTTTGCAGAAGATAGCCAATGTCATCAATTCTGAGCCAAGCGTTGAAGTTATGGTTGAAGGACATACTGATGCTAGAAGTATCAGTACAAGTAAAATTGCAGATAACTGGGATTTAAGTGTGTTACGTGCAACTTCAGTAGTTAGAAAATTACAAAAAGATTACGGTGTTGCTCCTGAAAAAATGATTGCATCAGGTAGAAGTTCTTATAAGCCTCTTGCTGAAAATGATAACAATGATAACAGAGCAAAAAATAGAAGAACACGTATCGTGATCCTTCCTAATTTAGATAAATTCTTTGCCTTAATGGGTTCAAACGAATAGTATTTGAATTTAATTAATTAATTAATCCTAAAAAGACTGTTAGAAATAACGGTCTTTTTTTATTTTAAATATTTTTTGCAAACAAAAAAAAACTAATTTCGTATTATAAAATTCATTGGAAACCATCGTGAAAAAGCACAACAGCTTGCCTAAAAACTTCTTATTTATTTCCCGTTGGGGAGAAATCCTCGACATCGCCTACGCTGTAAAAAACGAAGGCAACGAGGTGAAATTATTCATAGCCGACAAATACTCAAAAGAGATAGGCAAAGGCTTTGTCAAAAAAGTTAAAGACTGGAAAAAACATATCGATTGGGCTGATATTCTTATTTTTGATTACACGGGTTTTGGCGAAGAATGTGAAGCTTTGAGAGCTGCTGGCAAAATCGTTTTTGGGGGAAGCGCCTATACCGATCTTCTTGAACTGGATCGAAATTTTGGGCAGAATGAACTTAAAAAACATAAAATAAAGACTTTGCCTTTTAAAGAGTTTTTAAGTTTTCAGGATGCTATTACTTATGTTGAAAAAAATCCTGATGCCTATGTCATTAAACCTTCTGGCGAAACCCAAGAACTAAAACAACTTTTATTTGTGGGAAGCGATGATGAAGGTCTTGATGTCATTCGGGTTTTGAAGGCGTATGATAAATCATGGGGCGATGATTTTGGTAACTTCCAATTACAAAAAAAAGTAAAAGGTGTAGAGATTTCAGTTTCTGCATTTTTTAATGGGAAAGAATTTTTAAGACCAATCAACATTACATTTGAACATAAAAAACTATTCCCAAAGGAATTAGGGGTTTCAACGGGAGAAATGGGCTCCAGCATGTTTTGGGCCAACCGATCCCCTATTTTTGATGCAACTTTGAAAAAGTTTGAGCAAACATTGGTTAAGAACAATTTCCTCGGTCATATTGATATTAATTGTATTGTAAATGGTAACGGCATTTACCCATTGGAGTTTACTTCTCGCTTTGGATTTCCTCAAATTTTCATTCAACGGGCTGGTATCACTGAGCCTATTGGGGAGATGTTTTACAAAATCGCAACCGGCGAATCTTTCAATTTTAGCACAAAAAAAGGATTTCAGGTAGGTGCTTTTATCGTTGTTCCTCCTTTCCCCTATGATGATAAAAAGACGTTTGAGTTGTTTTCAAAAGATGCCGTCGTAGTTTTTAAAAAAGACATGAAAGAAGGCATACATCCAATGCATCTTAAAAAAGTAAATGACGAGTGGCTAATAACCGGAAATGTAGGCATTGCACTTTTAGTGACCGGAACTGGAATTACCATGAGAGATGCACAGAAAATGATGAACAATAGGATCAGCAGTGTCATTGTGAATAATTGCTATTATCGAACAGATATTGGCGACAGATGGCTTGAGGATTCCGACCGATTATGGTCATGGGGATTATTATAATTGCAAATGGATACTTTTACTTTTAGAGAATTAAAAAACAATCCACAACAATTTTTTGAGATTCTTCCTCAAGATTGGCAGGATGAGATTATACCCTTTTGGGATGATTATAAAAGTGCAGCTAAAATTTATATTATTGAAGACCACTTAACCATTATCGGCGGTGGAATCGCTTTTTATAAATCGCCTCCAGGTTTTGAATATTTTGAAACTGAAGCCAAAGCCTTGTTCGATGACGGCTATTTATATCTCGGCTTTATCTGGATTCAAGAAGATCACAGAAACAGGAATTTAGGGACTTTCTGGTTGAATCGATTGAAAGCCGAAAATAGGCAGCATAGATATTTCTTGCTGACTGAAGAAGACCATCTACAGCACTTTTATGAAAAAAATGGTTTTTATAGAGTAAAATCAGTGTTGAATCAAGATTATATTGAATGGTTGTACCTCACTAAATTAGAGTAAGATTAAATTAATATCATTTCATAACGATGCAATTCAAAGTGTCTATGTCTACTTTTTTAACGCCATAGATTTATTAATTCAATCAAAAACCTGAAATTCTGCCTCTTAAAAATATTGTTAAAAACTCGTTAATATAGGTTATCATGGGTATTTTTGCATAAAAATTAATAAATCATGTTTACACTATTGAAAAGCTTTAAAGCTGTTGCCATTTTAGAAGGTATTTCCTATTTGGTTTTGTTTGCCAATATGTTACTTGTTAAACCTTTTTATGCTGAAACTTACCAGATGTTGCTCTACCCGATTGGTATGGCACATGGACTACTATTCATAGCTTACGTTTTATTGGCATTGGTGGTTGGATCGAAATTAAAGTGGTCTTTTAAAACTTTGAGTATCGTCTTACTGGCTTCTTTACTTCCTTTTGCAACATTCTATATTGAAAAGAGATATTTAAAAACTGTAGTATAATGTCTGAACACGGCCATTATTTTTCGGACTATTTTGTAAGGCTAGGGCTTTCTGATGCATGGGCTATATTTTTAAATATGCTTGTGCTCCTTTTCATTTTGTGTGTCATTATTTTGATTACAGATGCCATTGCTAGAAACTTACTTGTTAAGACGTTCAGTAAATTTGCGGCACGTACAAAAACAGAGTTTGATAATTTTTTGGTCACCCATAAAACGCCAAGGAACATTGCCCATTTAATTCCTTTGTTCTTTACCATAAAGCTGTCTCCAGTCGTTTTTCATGACTATCCGAAAATAGAAAATTTCTTCCTTATTATCGTTAAAGTTTATGCGGTCTTATTGATCATATGGATTGTAAGAAGCATATTACGGAGTTTAGAATCTTATTTTAAAACTTTACCACGCTTAAAGGATAAACCAATTGATAGTTACATTCAGGTGGTCATGCTTTTTGTCTGGGTTATTGGTATGGCGTCATGCCTTGCAGTACTTATTAACTTATCCTTTATAAATTTCTTTACGACTTTAGGAGCTGCCTCGGCAGTTCTCTTATTAATATTCAAGGATACTATCTTAGGATTTGTTGCAAGTTTACAAGTAGCTATCAACGATACCCTGAGAATTGGCGATTGGATAACGATGGATAAATATGGTGCTGATGGCGACGTTATTGAAATCAATCTTTCCACGGTTCAGGTTCAAAATTTTGACAAAACAATTACCACAATTCCAACCTATGCGATTATTTCTGAATCCTTCAAGAATTGGCGTGGAATGGAATCATCAGGTGGACGTCGTATTAAAAGATCCATTTTAATAAAGTCCAAAAGTGTTCATTACCTTAATGATGAGGAGATAGAAAACTTAAAGAAAATTCAACTCATAACTACCTATCTCGAGAACAAACAAAAGGAACTTAAGGCATATAACACGAATAATAATATTGATAAAACGACCTTAATCAACGGACGTAATTTGACCAACTTAGGGATTTTTAGAAAATATATCCAGACTTATGTCGAGCGTCATTCTGGCATCAATAAAGACATGACTATTATGGTAAGACAAATGGAGCCCACATCACAAGGTATTCCTTTGGAAATCTATGCTTTTAGCAGTGATAAGCGTTGGGCCAATTATGAATATATCATGTCTGATATTTTTGATCACGTTATCTCAGCAATTAAGTATTTTGATCTGGAGCTTTTCGAATTAACACCGTCAGTTCTTGATGTTAATAATATTAAGCAATAAAAAAAGCAGTCTTATTATTTTAAATAAGACTGCTTAAGTTATCTTGAAAGAATCGGTATTAATTACCTGACTTTTCTTGTGCTTCTTTCTTCATTTGATCATTGGCGATAATAGCCAACTCTACACGTCTATTTTTCGCTCTCCCATCAACCGTTGAATTATCATATTTAGGTTGATTTGGACCGTACCAATTAGTGGTAAAACGTCCTGAGGAAATCCCTTGTCCCGATAAGTAAGAAGTAACTGATTGCGCACGTTGCTTAGAAAGCGTCATGTTAAAATCAGCTGGCCCGGTACTGTCTGTATGACCTTCTACTAGGATATTGGTATCTGGATATTCTTTAAAAACCCCAGCCAGTTTAGTCAAGGTCGCTGAAGACGCGCTGTTGATATTATATTTATTAGTATCAAAATAAACACCACTACCTTCGTCAAAAACGACATTTATACCTTCTCCAACCCGTTCTACTTGAGCTCCTGGAATCTCTTGTTCAATTCGCTCCGCCTGTCTGTCCATACGATCACCAATATAATTACCGGCAACACCACCTACGACAGCACCAATTATAGCACCTAATGCCGAATTATTTTTACTCCCAACGTTATTACCAATAACACCTCCTATTACAGCACCACCGCCGGCCCCAATTACGGTTCCTTTTTGTTTACTATTTGCATTTCTTGTCGCATCGCAACTTATTAATGCACTGACCATAAATAGTAATGCAATTGTTTTTATTGTATTTCTCATAATTCAAGTTTTATAAAGTTGTTCTTGTAAAATTTAAGTTAATATTAAAAGGTTTTCCCTCGAACTGAATAGTCTGGGTAATTTGCATACTATTATCATCCAAATATTTCAAATTCATTTTAAAACCGCTGTTTTTGTCGAGATCGTTTTTCTTTTCATCCGTAAATTTCATTGTGAAATCAAAATTACCTGTGTTTTTACCGATTTCATCAGCCGCCCATCTAAAGTTTCTCACGCCCGTAGAACATTCTGAATCCGTAATATTATAGGTTCCGGTACTATTGTTAGATCTGAAGAACCATTGGCTCCCATCAAAACACGATGCTGTGGCATCGTTAAATAACTGAGTATTAAAAACTCCTTCGGAGTCATAAGTAATAGAATTTAGTACCCAATTTCCGTCAACTGTCTTTCTGGCAGATTTCTCAACCTTTGACAACGAACAAGACACAAACAGCGTGGCAATGAGTAGTGTTATTCCTAATTTTTTCATGGTACTTTATGTTAATTGGTTTACAATAAATATACGATTATTACTACAATTTAGTTGTTAATGCTTTCCCATTATTTTTTAAGAAAACTCAAGGAAGACTCTATTTAAAAACCATTTTTAATAAATTCAGTGGTCCTTTTTCCATGCGGTTCGGGCTTGCCATCCGCACCCAAATTGACCATTGTTATATTATCTACCGTCAGAATGGTTTCTTTGGTCATCATATTCCTCGCTTCACATTTTATAATCAACGATGTATGACCAAATCTGACAACTTCCATACCGATCTCTATGATGTCGCCTTGTTTGGCAGAACTCATAAAGTTAATTTCAGAAATGTATTTTGTTACAATCTTAGAATTCTCAATTTGTATGACCGTATATAAAGCGGCTTCTTCATCGATCCAAGCCAGAAGCCTTCCTCCAAATAATGTTCCGTTGGGATTCAAATCTTCGGGTTTTACCCATTTTCGCGTATGAAATTTCATGATTAGTTACAGTTTTAATATTTTAAGACAATTTAGGAGCATTAGCTTTGTGAGGGACTTTCAAGTCAGTTCTCACATCGATATTCTATTTTTTATTAAGCTAGGTCGGCTTTGCTCCAATTGGAACAACTAGCATAACATCTAATTGATTGTATTTATTGACCACTCAAAACCCCAGTGCTATCGCAATGGTCAAGTGGTAGAGTAAAGTCGATTTTCAGAGGATTGGCAACACTTCCAAATTTCATTTTTTACGTTTCAGCTTCCCTCTAAAGATACTTCAATCTTATTAAATTCATTTATAAATACGTTTAAACACAGGATAAACAATCTACAAACTCCTATTTGTTAATAAGCCCGTTAACAAGATATTTTCGGATCGCTTTTTATGAATTTCATTATTCTTATTTTTAATAAAACTTGAAGCCATGAACACTAGAACCGATGATTTAATTCTCATCCGCCCCACGTTACCTAACGCATTAATATATGATAGTATGGGCAGTGAAGAGCGTTTTCAAAACACGACATTAAGACCTTTATTAATTTTGCAAAACGACCTTCTTATCGAAGTTTTTAAAAACTATATTGTGAAGCATAAAAATGTTTTTTATGGACTATCTTTGGCGAAACAATTAGACTATATTGAAAATGCCATCCAAAAGGATATGAAGTTCAGAAATTCAATTAAAGGAATGATCATTGGTCAATTCACTGTTGAAGAGTACGGAATTTATATTGAAAATTCATCTTCTTTAAATAAACGTATGATGAATTTGGTGAAAGAGCGTTTTATTAGTCATATCCAACTATTTGAGCCACACATGGCAAACGTTATATGAAAATAAAAAGTGATGTTTTGCAAGCTTGTTATGACTACGCCAACAAGCGCATTACCAATTATAGAAATGAAATCGAAACCATTAAAGAATCCATCGAAAGCAACGATAAGAGTGGCGGCGATGATGACGATTCAGGAAATGGAAAACTCTTCAATGATCTTGAGAAAAACTCTCAATATCTTAGTGATGCCCAGAAAATGTTGGACAGTTTAAAAGCAATCAGTCCGAAATTGGTATCTGACACAATAGGATTGGGGAGTTTGGTAAAAACAACGACTAACAACTTTTTTATTTCCATTAGTGCTGGAAAGATCGATATAGATAACTTGAGTGTTTTCGCTATTTCTTTAAGTTCTCCTATTGGTTTGCTTCTTAAAAACAAAACCAAAGGAGACCAGATTGAATTTAATGGAAATACCTTTACTATTACTGAAGTTATATAAGCGGTTCCCCATTAATATTAGTGGTCAAAACGCTGCTCATATAATCAAGATAAGGCCTTACGGCTTTAAACGATGCGTTAACATCGTGTAAGAAGTTTGGGGAGACCACTTGTTTATCAGTATATTTTTTAGTGAAAATAAATTGTTTTTTACGGATCAAATCCATGGCCTTGTGCTCTTTATCAAATCCTCTTGGTGCCGTTTTTAATTCATCACCGCTGAAATCGCCCCATATCGATTTGAATATTTTGTTTTTAATAATGGCCCGAATCTCAGAATCATCCATTTCAATTTCTTTTCTGATTCTTAATAAATCTTCTTTGGACGGATCCCAGAATCCGACAGCAACAAATGATTCATTATTGGGTTGGATATGTAAATAGTAGCCTCCTCTCAAATCTGGTTTTCTTCTACTGAAGGATCCACTAAAATGAGTTTTATAAGGGGCCTTATTTTTTGAGAATCGGACATCTCTGTAAATGCGAAACATTTTTACTCTATCCAAATCATCATGCACTTTTAGGGCATCAAACAAAGTGTTGAATCTTATTTTTGCCACTGCTTCAAGTTTTTTAAACTCAGTTTTATGATCATTAAACCAATCTCTATCATTGTTTTCTTTTAATAATTTAAGGAATTCCAATAAGTCATTGGAGAATGCATTTGTTTCGGGCATAATAATTTTTTTTGACGTTTTAAAGGTACAAAAAAGCCTCATAAACTCGAGACTCCTAAAGGTGACATTCACGATTATATATGTAATCTATCTAGATAGGCTTAAAGCCATTTCTTTTTTCTGAAATATATTAGCATCATTAAAAATATAAAGACCATGATGCCCATCAGAATGAAATAGCTGTATTTATAATGTAATTCTGGCATGTTGTCAAAATTCATCCCATAAATTCCTGCTATGAAAGTTAATGGTATAAATACTGTGGCAATAATGGTCAGCACTTTCATGACTTCATTCATTTTATTGCTGATAACACTCATGTACATATCCAACAAACTCCAAACCATTTCGCGATACATTTCGATGCTTTCATTGACCTGTACAATATGGTCGTACAAATCTCTCAAAAAGTTATGTGTCTTTTCGTCAATAATTTGATTTTCGATTTTTTCCAGATGGTTGATGACTTCACGTAATGGAAATACCGAACGTCTAATTTTTAAGACTTCACGTTTTAGACTTTGAATAGTTGTAGCCGTTTCATTGTTATCAGAATTTCCCTCAAAAACGCGATCCTCAATATCTTCAATTTTATCTCCGAAGGCTTCAATGACTGTTATGTAATGATCCACCACAGCATCAATTATGGCATACATTAAATAATCAGAACCCAAACTGCGCACGCGACCCTTTCCAGAAGAAATACGTTCTCTTAAATCATCAAAAATATCTCCATCAGCTTCTTGAAAAGTCAATACATAATCTTCTCCGACAACCAGGCTCACCTGTTCAAAAACCAGCTCTTCATTTTTAAAATAGAGCATTTTTAAAATAATAAACAAATAATTATCAAAGTCATCTATTTTAGGTCGGTGAGTGGTATTTACAATGTCTTCTAAAGTTAATGGATGTAGGCCATAATGGGTGCCCAATTTTTCGATTTCAGACGTATTATTTAGCCCATCCACATTAATCCACGTGACCTGATCATTTCCCCTGAAATGGAAGGCGTCCTCCACATTTTGAGTTTCAATTTTTGTATAGGTTTCTTTGCTATAATTTATAATATCTATAGCCGTTATGGCCGATTGTTTTTTACCTTTATAATGCACCGTACCTGGAGAACGGTTGATAGTTTTATAGGATTTTTTCTTCTTTTTGGATTTCATTTTTTGAATGCTAGTCGTCTAGATTGCTTTAAAAGTAAAAAAACTTTTCCGTATAGCATGGCTCAATTTATGAATATAAAATTACTATCACTTTCAGTGTCATTAGACCTAAAAACCGCATATATTTGAAAAATTCAATTAAGGTTTGCTTTTTGACATTATTTTGTCTAATATGCGAGTTAAATTTTTACAAATATTTAATTAAAATGGGAAGACCACCTACAAGACCGATCAAATTTAGAGACGGCTTCTATATAGAAATAAGAAATAAAGGTAAGACTACTGGAATCAAAATCCATAGAGATACCAAAGAGCACATGCTTCGTACTATTAAAGAGTACGAATTGACAAAAGAAGTGATCATTTTAGGCGAATCTAAAAACGGAAAATGGGTAAACAAAACTCCTATTCTTCATGTGGTAGAAGAAAATTAAATCCTCCTTCCTAACCATCTCTTTAAAAACTTTACGGTTAATAAATATAAAATTCATAAATTGTTGTTTTATTAAATAAAACCAATGATTTATGAATTTTTCATCTACAAATACCAATAATACACCTGTTTTTTTTTGGATTGCAAGCGTCATAGCATTAGTTTGGAACATCTTTGGAGTTTACAACTACCTTACAGAGGCTTTCTCCACTTCGGGACAATTTGGCGAACTTTCGAATCTTGATCCAAGCATGGACGTCAGTTTTCCTGCTTGGTATATTTCAGCATTTGCCATTGCTGTATTTGCAGGATTATTCGGCTCAATCCTTTTATTATTACGTAAACGATGGGCTTATTTTCTTTTCTTCATTTCTTTAGTTGCCACCGGAATTCAACAATTTTATGTGTTGACTGAGATTAATCCGAGAGATATTTTTTTAAGTTTGAGCGCATTAGTAATTGCTGTATTTCTAGTTTGGTTTTCAAAACGTGCCATAGCAAGAGGATGGTTGAAATAAACAGTATCTTATAATTTAATCTATGCTGTGTGCAAATTCAAATTCCACAGTATTTAAAATCAGTCCAGAGGCAGGTGCAATATAGTTCATCACTTCTGTACTTTCGGGTTGCAAGCTATCAGTAATATAGTCTAAAGTAATTTGGTTTTTACCTAATTTCACGAGTGTCCCTACCATAGTTCTAATTTGGTTATAGCCAAAACCTTCTCCCCTAACTTTAAGCAGAAAGGATTCTTTCGGGAAAAAACTTGCACTGATCATATCGTTTATTGTTAAATAGCAAGAATCAACCGTTCGCGTATACAAACCATTTTCTGAAACCTTAGAACAGAAACCTTTAAAATTGTGAGTACCTTCAAAAAGCTTGGCGCCTTTGACCATTAATTCAATATCCAAGACGTCTCTAAATGTGGTCATTAGGGAAGCACAAAAGGGATGTGATTTTTGTCCGTGTGCGAATAAATAGACATACTCTTTCATCTTCGCGTCCTGAATCACATTAAAATCTTTATCGACTTCAGACATAGATAATGCTCTAATGTCCTGTGGCAAATAATAATTGAATTGCTCTAAAAATACATCGAAATCAGGAATTTGTTCTTCCATGAACAATTCAAACGCAGTTTCAGCAGCAGAAACCATAGCATCTGTTCTACCAACTGCTAATGTTTTAAATTTATTAGTACGTTCAAAAACGAAATTCAAAGTCTTGTCAATCGCTAAATGCAAGGTTTTAAGATTTGGTTGTTTTTGCCAACCATGATAACGAAAGCCCAAATATTGGATTTTAATGAGGTAAAAATAATTCTGATTCATGTCCACAAAGTTATTGACAATAAAATCAATTTCAAATGGAATGAACCTTCTAATGATAGCTTCAGTTAATTCTTCTCTCGATATTTAAGAACAGCTTCAATATCTGCTAGTTTAAAACCTTTGGCTTGAAGTAGCATCAAATAATGAAATAGCAAATCGGCACTTTCATTCAAAAAGAGCTGATCATTATTGTCTTTCGCTTCAATAACAACTTCAATGGCCTCCTCACCTACTTTTTGAGCCAGTTTGTTGATCCCTTTTGCAAAAAGAGATGCCACATACGAATCCTCAGGTTTCGAATTGGTACGGCGCTCCTCAATAGTTTGTTCCAACTTGGAGATGAATCCGAAATTTGAACTATTTTTTTCATTCCAACAGGTATCAGAACCTTGATGGCAGGTTGGTCCTTCGGGATGCGCTTGGATCAATAGGGTATCATTATCACAATCTACTTTTATATCCACCAAATGCAAAAAATCACCGCTCTCTTCGCCTTTAGTCCATAGACGTTGTTTACTGCGACTAAAAAATGTCACTTTTCCAATTTTCTGGGTTTTCTTGAATGCTTCTTCATTCATATAACCTAACATAAGGACGTTTTTGGTAATTGCATCTTGAATAATAGCTGGAATTAGGTTGTCGGAATTGTATTTTAAGTTCATTTTTATGATGTGTTTTTTGCCACGAATTAATGAATGAGTATCAATATGTTATACTAAACCCTTAGATTAACGCTATTTTTGACATTCATTTTGGGTACTTGTTGTTTTAGAAATAAATTGCTGGCGGATTCTTTTATAATCTTACTTCTATATTGTTTTTTTTTAGTGCTTCTTTCAAATCTCTGATTTCAATTTCGCCAAAATGAAATACGCTGGCGGCAAGTGCAGCATCAGATTTTCCCTTTTGAAAAGTATCCACAAAATGCTGTATTGTTCCAGCTCCGCCTGAGGCAATAATAGGAATGTTCAAATCTGTTGATAATCGTGCCAAAGCTTCATTCGCAAAGCCATCTTTAGTGCCATCATGATCCATGGAAGTAAAAAGTATTTCGCCTGCACCCCGGGATTCAACTTCTTTTGCCCAATCAAATAGATTCAACTCAGTTGCAATGCTACCACCGGCTAAATGAACAATCCACTGACCATCAATCTGCTTCGCATCAATCGCAACCACTATACATTGGCTTCCAAATTTGTTAGCTAATTCATTGATAAGCGCTGGACGTTTTACAGCGGATGAATTAATGGATACCTTATCTGCTCCAGATTGCAACAATAAATCCACGTCTTCAATAGATGAAATCCCTCCGCCAACCGTAAATGGAATATTAACCTGTGCCGCAACTTTCATTACCATCTCCAAAGTGGTTTTTCGTCCTTCTAAAGTTGCCGAAATATCGAGAAAAACCAATTCATCCGCTCCTTTCTCAGCATATCGCTTTGCTAATTCAACAGGATCTCCTGCATCAATGAGATTTACAAAATTGACACCTTTTACAGTGCGTCCGTTTTTAATGTCCAAACATGGAATAATTCGTTTTGTAAGCATATTTTGTTCTGCGAAAGCAGGGGAGTTTAATTAATGTTGATTAAGAAAGACGGTTAAATTTTCGAACCCACCGAAAAGGAGGATTAGTATAATTATCTGTTTTAAATAACTTGCTTTGCAATTACTTAAAATAAGGTTTACTAAAAAAAGCTTTCAAGCTCTTTTAAACTAATTCTGTTTTCATAAATGGCCTTTCCAATGATAACGCCTTCACAGCCCAATTCTTTCAGTTTTGGAAGTTCGTCAATATGTGAAATTCCGCCTGAAGCAATCAGTTTTATGGATTGACCAGAACTACTATTTGAACACTCCTCAATAATATTGCGATAGAGATCAAATGACGGCCCTTCTAACATCCCGTCCTTAGCGATATCTGTACATATCACATATTGGATTTTGCGTCGTTGGTAATTTTTTATAAATGGAATAACTTCCAAGCTACTTTCCTCCTGCCAACCACTAATAGCAATTTTACTATTGTTGCAATCAGCGCCCAAAATAATTTTAGCTGATCCATATTTTTCAATCCAAGATTCAAAAGTTCTGTGATCGTTTACGGCAATACTTCCGCCTGTAACTTGCTTCGCTCCTGAATTGAAGGCAATATGGAGATCTTCATTAGTTTTTAATCCACCACCAAAATCAATTTTTAAGGTTGTTTTTGATGCGATTTGCTCCAACACGCGGTAATTCACAATATGCTTGGCCTTGGCACCGTCTAAATCAACCAAATGTAAATATTCAATCCCTGCGGATTCGAACTGTTTGGCGACCTCCAACGGGTTTTCGTTATAAATTTTTTTTGTGCTAAAATCGCCCTTCGTAAGGCGAACACATTTACCGTCTATAATATCTATTGCTGGTATTATTCTCATTTTATATTTTTAAAAAATTCTCTAAAATACGCTCTCCCATTGAACTGCTTTTCTCGGGATGAAATTGGACGCCGTAAAAATTATCTTTTTTCAATGCGGAACTATAAGCTAGCCCATACTTGGTTTGGGCAATCGTGTGCTCACATAATTCTGCATAATAACTATGCACAAGATACATATAGGCATCGTTTTTTATATCCTTAAATAAATCTGATTTCAAATTATAAATGTTATTCCAACCCATCTGTGGAACTTTTACTGCACTTGGAAAACGTTTGATATCAATATCAAAAATACCCAAACCTTTGGTTTTACCTTCCTCAGTACTTTTACATAATAATTGCATGCCTAAACAAATACCTAAAATTGGTTGCTTAAGAGTTGGAATTAAAAGATCTAATCCTGAATTTTTTAGAGTTTCCATGGCTTTAGCTGCGTGACCAACGCCTGGAAAAATAACTTTATCAGCAGCTGTGATAACATCTGGGCTATTGCTTAAAACAGGATCATATCCCAAACGATTACAGGCAAACTGAACACTTTTCGTGTTTCCAGCACCATAGTCAATTATTACAATATTCATTAAAATCAAATAAATTAAAAATTTCAAATCCCAAATTCCAACCTGAATATTGGATTGTGGTACTTATAATTGAGTTTTATCTTATAACATCCCTTTTGTGGATGGCAAAATCATTTTTTCCAGATCACGCTTGATGGCCATTTTGATGGATTTGGCAAAGGCCTTAAAAATAGCTTCAATTTTATGGTGTTCATTTTCTCCTTCTGCTTTAATGTTCAAATTACATTTGGCGCCATCTGTAAAGGATTTGAAAAAATGAAAGAACATTTCCGTTGGCATTTTACCAATCATTTCGCGCTGAAATTCTGCATCCCAAACCAACCAATTTCGTCCACCAAAATCGATGGCGACTTGCGCTAAACAGTCGTCCATTGGCAAACAGAATCCGTAGCGTTCAACGCCCAACTTATTGCCCAAAGCCTTCGCAAACACCTCGCCTAATGCAATCCCGGTATCTTCGATAGTGTGATGTTCATCTACTTCTAAATCTCCTTGTACAGAAATTTCCAAATCCAATTGGCCATGACGTGCAATCTGATCTAACATATGGTCAAAAAAAGCAATTCCTGTGTCAATATTACTTTTGCCGCTGCCGTCAAGATTTAGATTTATGGCAATTTTGGTTTCATTTGTGTTTCGCTCTAGGCTTGAGGTTCTATCTTCTGCTTTCAGAAAATTGTAGATCTGTTCCCAATCTGCCGTTTCTAAAGCAATGTAATTTTGTAGCGCTTCCTGCTCGGCGTCGATGAAATCAGAAGTTGGATTATTTATAAAAATAGCTTTGGAACCCAAGTTTTTCGCCAATTCAACATCGGTCAAGCGGTCGCCAATAACAAATGAATTTTCTAAATCATAGCCCTCCGAAAAATACTGTGTTAGCAATCCTGTTCGCGGTTTGCGGGTTGGCGCATTATCTTCATCAAAAGTACGGTCTATATATTCGTTCTTAAAATGAATGCCTTCGGACTGAAAAGTTTCCAATATAAAATTGTGAACAGGCCAAAAGGTGTCTTCTGGAAAAGAATCCGTGCCCAATCCATCTTGATTAGTGACCATCACAATTTCGTAATCCAATTCTTTAACGATTTTTCCTAAATACTGAAACACTTTAGGGTAAAATGCTAATTTTTCAAAACTGTCAATTTGGTAATCTTTTGGCTCAAGGATAATTGTGCCATCACGGTCTATAAATAATACTTTTTTCATCAAATTTAATCTTTATAGT
Source organism: Flavobacteriales bacterium (assembly GCA_038243395.1). GTDB lineage: Bacteria > Bacteroidota > Bacteroidia > Flavobacteriales > Flavobacteriaceae > Gelidibacter. The sequence continues at coordinate 28,777 of JBBSRC010000021.1, forward strand.
TTTTTAAAATTTTCAATAAGTTTTATGTTTTCTTCTTTTGTGCCGATGGTCAGTCGCAAGCAATTCTCACATAGCGGCTGGGTAGTTCTGTTGCGAATGACGATACCATTGTCAATCAATTGTTGATAGCGTTTATTGGCATCATCCACTTTTACCATCACAAAATTAGCATCAGATGGATACACTTTTTCTATAAAATAAACATCTTCTAATGCTTTAACTAAAACCTCTCTTTCATCTATAAGACAGCTTACTTGCGAATTAATGAGTACCATTTCACTCAGTCCCTCAATAGCTTTCTTTTGGGTTAGTAGATTAATATTGTAAGGTGCTTTAATCTTGTTTAAAGTGGTAATAATTTCCGCGGATGCGAAACACATTCCTAAACGAATTCCTGCCATTCCATAAGCTTTGGAAAGCGTTTGCGTGATCACTAGATTTGGAAACTCGTTCAATCTGGACAACCAACTTTCTTCTTCGGAAAAATCAATATAGGCCTCATCGACCACAACAATGCCTTTGAAGTTATTTAATAGAGATTCTATGGTTTCCTCATCAAAACTATTTCCTGTAGGATTGTTTGGAGAGCATATAAATAGAATTTTACTATCAGCATTTGCAACTTCTAAAATCGCATCTATTTTAGGCTGAAACAATTCTGTTGACAGATTGATTTTAAGAACTTCAACCGCATTTATATTAGCCAACACTTCATACATTCCGTAGGTTGGTGGAAGGATCAAAACATTATCTTTATTTGGTTCGCAGAACATTCTGATCAATAAATCCAGCACTTCATCACTCCCATTTCCTAATAGAATATTTTCGGAAGGAACGCTTTTTATTTCTGAAATAAGCGCCTTAAGTTCGCTTTGTTGCGGATCAGGGTACCGATTGATGCCATTGTCAAACGGATTTTCATTAGCATCGAGAAAGGTCAAATTATCTTTACTGCCTTTAAATTCATCACGTGCAGAAGAATATGGTTTTAAGCCTTGTATGGAAGGTCTTATGAGATCTTGAATATTCATTATTATTTTAAGTCTTTTAATCTAATGGATACTGCGTTTTTGTGGGCTTGCAAACCTTCGGCTTCTGCCATCAGTTCAATGGTCTTTCCAATGTTTTGCAAACCGGATTTTGTGATTTTTTGGAAGGTAATACTTTTTAAAAAACTATCTAAATTGACACCGGAATAAGCTTTACTGAATCCATTGGTTGGTAAGGTATGATTGGTACCCGATGCGTAATCCCCTGCGCTTTCTGGAGTGTAATTGCCAATAAACACCGATCCTGCATTGTAAATACCATCCATAAATAAGGTTTCATTATTTGAACATATTATAAAATGTTCTGGGCCGTAAGCATTAATGAAATCAAGAGCTTCTTGATCGTCCTTGATCAAAATTAACTTCGAATTTTCAATAGCTTTCTTAGTCATGGCTTTTCTTGGCAACACTTCCAATTGTCGCTGTAATTCAGTTTCAACAGCTTTCATAAATAATTCGGAATTGGAGACTAAAATTACTTGACTATCGGCTCCATGCTCCGCCTGACTTAACAAATCAGAGGCCACATAAGATGGATTAGCGGTGTTATCAGCGAGCACGAGCAATTCACTTGGACCAGCGGGCATATCAATAGCAGCACCATATTTCGTAGCCAATTGTTTTGCTACGGTAACAAATTGATTCCCCGGTCCAAAAATCTTATAGACTTTCGGAATCGTTTCAGTTCCAAAGGTCATCGCTGCAATAGCCTGAATCCCGCCAATTTTGTAAATCTTACTTACACCGCATAATTGAGCGGTATAAAGAATCTCATTTGCAACAGATCCTTCTTTGTTGGGTGGCGTGCAGAGTATTATCTCTTTACACCCCGCAATTTGTGCAGGGATGGCAAGCATCAATACTGTTGAAAAAAGAGGTGCTGTTCCTCCAGGAATATATAATCCAATTTTTTCAATAGCTCGTTTCTCTTGCCAGCATGAAACACCTGGCATAGTTTCAACCTCTATTCTGTTTGTTTTTTGTGCTTTATGAAACGTCTCGATATTTTGCTTTGCCATGTGAATGGCCGCTTTCAATGCATCCGAAACGTTCTTTGAGGCAGATAATATTTCTTCTTCAGAAACTTCTGTGACCTCGGTATCAATCCCATCGAAAAGCGCTGTGTATTTTTGAATCGCTCGATTGCCATGTTTTTTAATATCGTTAAAGATGGGCACAACAGTTTCTTCAATCGTATCTAAAGACTGGGTGGGACGTTTGATGAGCTCTGGCCAAGAGGCTCGGGTTGGGTTTTTTATGATTTGCATAATTCTGATATAATGCTTTCTTATTATTTGGAAATTAAAGATTTATATGATCAAACGACCATATTTTCAATGGGACAAACTAGAATACCTTCGGCGCCATTTGCCTTTAACTCATCTATAACCTCCCAAAATTCATTTTTATTGATGACGGAGTGAATCGAGCTCCATCCCTCTTGTGCCAAAGGTAACACTGTTGGGCTGCGCATTCCTGGAAGCACACTGATGATTTTATCGAGTTTGTCATTAGGCGCGTTTAGAAGCACGTACTTTGACTGTCTTCCTTTTAAAACGGACTGAAATCTGAATTGTAGCTTTTTTAAGATGATTTCATTTTCTTCAGAAATTAATGGCGAAGCCGCTAAAACCGCTTCAGAATTTAACAATACTTCAACTTCCTTAAGATTGTTTTTGAAGAGCGTACTACCACTAGAAACAATATCAACGATGGCATCAGCCAGTCCAATATTTGGCGCTATTTCAACCGACCCATTAATGATGTGGAGTTGGGCATTGATGTTATTTTTCTCCAGAAAATCTTTGACCGTATTAGGATAAGAAGTTGCAATACGCTTCCCTTCCAAATCCCTAATATCTTTATATTTGAAGGATCTTGGCACGGCAATAGAAACTTTACAAGTTGAAAACCCTAATTTTTCAATGACATCTATATTTCCGCCTTTTTCCGTAAGGATATTTTCTCCAATTATTGCGGCATCAATTACACCATCTTTCAAATATTGTGGAATATCTCCATTGCGAAGATAAAACACTTCTAAAGGAAAATTTTTGGCTGAAGCTTTAAGCTGGTCTTTGCCATTATCGATTGAAATGCCTACATCGTTGAGGATTTTCATGGAATCGTCATATAAGCGACCCGATTTTTGAACTGCTATTTTTAATTTACTCATAGTTTTAACCATCAAAATGGCTGTTTTTTAATTAAACTTTTTGGCTTGAGTAGATCTTTTGGAAGGGTTCCTATTTGGTAGGAATGAAAAAACCGCTTGATTTACTCAAACGGTTTTAAATATGTTGATTTTATTCAATACATCTTCAGTTCGCTTGAGTGCAAATATGATGATGGTGATGATGTGATTGAATAAAGTTCATTTCTTTTTTATGAATTACAAATATGTGAAAATATATTTTAAAATCACTAACGTTTAATGAATAATTTTAAAAAATTATTGATTTCCTAAAATAATCGGCATTCCAGAAGCTCCAGAACCTATGATAACCACTTTGCTGTTATTCGATTCAGAAAGTTTTACAGTGGCTTCAATACCTTTATCCTGAAGGATTTTTTCTGTTAGAGAAGTATTTAAAATTCTATTGGCATCTGCTTTACCTTGAGCTTCGATAATCACTTTTTCAGCTTCCTTTGACGCTGTTACTAATAAAAATTCGTATTCCAAAGATTCTTGCTCTTGTTTCAATTTGCGTTCAATTGCATCTTTAATCGTTGGTGGCAAGGTTACATCACGCACCAGCACTTCGTTTAATTGAATGTATTGGTCTTTTACGATTTTCTGGGTTTCTATAAATATTTCTTGTTGAATAACATCACGCTTGCTAGAATATAATTGCTCTGGTGTATAACGACCTACCACGCTTCTTGCTGCTGAACGAATCGCTGGCAACAAAATACGATCTTTGTACATTTCACCTTTTTCTTGATGTAATTTTCCTAGACTCTCATATGTTGGTTGAAACCAAACTGAGGCTTCTAATTTGATATCCAATCCATTTGAAGACAAAACACTCATTTTATCTAAAATTTCTTGCTGTCTTACTTCATAAATAAACACTTTGTTCCAAGGTGCTATTATGTGAAAACCTTCTCCAAGAGCAGGTTCATTAGTAACTACACCCCCGTCAAATGTTTTATATAGTACGCCAGCTTGTCCTGACTGAATAGTAACCGCTGATTTAGCGAGTAAAATAATTAATACAATTGCAGCAATAATTGCTGGTAATGCAATTTTAGGTAATTTTTCCATAAATAGTTTTAAGTTATATTAAGCCGTTGTATTTCCTAATGAACCATTCAGCAGAAAGGCTCAATGCGATGAATGCCAGTAGAAATTTCCAATCGATCAAAGGTACAACTTTTTTAGTGCTTTTTTGAACGGTGGCAAACCTTTCATCTGCGATTAGATGATCAATAAGTGTAGTTATATCGTCGATAAAATAAGATGATCCTTGGCTATTAATTGCTAAATTTTTAAGTTTTGAGACATTTGCATTCAGGAACTGCTGTTCGACGTTGTAATCCAAAATTTTAAAATTCCCGGATTTCGAAATATTTTCATCCTTTGACTTTACAATAAAGGCATAGTCTCCGGCCTCCAAACCACTTAAATCTACTTGATAGTTAGCCTGTTTTAATATGAGTGGAAAAGTCTGGGACTGGTCAGTATTTTCGTCCTTTACAGTAAGCTCGAGGTTGGCAGTGTTATCAAATTCATAAGTCCTGTTGAAAAACTGTGCGGAAACAATGACGTTGTCATTGCCATTATAAAAAGATTCATAAGAAATATTTAAACGACTACGCTTTTGGTTGGTATCAAGATACTGAATGATTTTACCAATAAAATCATCAAACTTATGAAAGGACTTCTCATTCAAAAAACTTTGTGATCTCCAACGCCAAATGCCTTCGCCATTTAAGACAGCTGCTCTTTTTTGATCTACTTCATAAGTTAACAGTAAAGGTTCTTTTAATTGAATACCATTAATGGTTTTATATAAAATATCTTCGGTGGGAACCGAAAAAACAGTGGCACCAAATTCTGAGTGTAACGGTGGGAAATTAGAGAAATTTAAATCTTCAACAATAAATACATTGTAATTTGAATTAAGGTCTGCTTGAAAATCTTCATATTGATTAGTAACGCTTTGCTGAATATAGGATTGTAGTTTATTTAGTTCTGAATAACTGGTTTTTGTTCCAAGAATAGTGAAAGTGTTGATGTTTAAAATTTTTATCTCGTCATAAACTGTCTTGAAGCTTTGGTTTGGTTGATAGATAATAGCTTGTTGAAAATTATTAGATTGACTTATAAATTCAGATGCTGTTATGATCGTTGCTTGACGTTGCTCATTACTTTCAATCGCTTTTTTTAATGCACCCAAATCGGGATGTGGAATATTAGATATTATAGCCACATGCGTTTTCCGATCGATAACTTCGACCGCAAAATTCTTAATGTTATTGATTGTATTTCTCTCGTTTGGAATTGATTTTAGCTCAGCTTTATAACTATAAACTCCGGGAGTATTTGCCGGTAAATTCAAATTGACAAGCCTACTGGATTGCTCCATATTGAAGGTTAAATTTTGAGAAAATACGATACTTTTTCCTGAGGTTATGGTTAGTTGGGTAGTGACTTCATCCTGGCCGTTGTAAACTGCAATAACTTCCACAGGAAACTTATTTTTTAAATATGCATATTTGTTGACGTTCAGCTGTTCGATTTTTAAATCTGTATAGCTCGTTGTGTCTCCCAAAATAATTGGAAATATGACTTGCTTATATTTACGGGCCACAAATTCATAGTCATTGCCATAAGTTTGATTTCCATCAGTAATCAAAATCAAAGGTGCGACAGAATAAGTGTAAACTTGTGCAAACTGTTCAAATAAAGGGGTTGGATTGGTTTGTTTCTCCTTAAACGTTAGGCTATCTAAAGTATTGACCGACTTTCCGAAACTAAAAAACTCTAAATTAAAACGATCGCTCAATGCTTTACTCTCTTTGAGAAGCTTAACCAAAGCTTTTGTTTTATGATCTTGATCTAAAAAAACAACCGATTCCGAATTATCCACGGCTACCACCAAATTTGGTTTTTCATTAAAGTAAGTGGTTTTATCAAATTTCGGATTTATTAATAACAAGAATACGGCGAACAATGTCACAAACCTCAAAAAGGTCAATGCCATATTAACTTTCGTGTGCTTCTTCGATTTATATATATACTGAAAAAGCGCTAATAAAAGCGCTATGATTCCAGCTGATAAGATATATAGGATTGTTTCTGTATTCATTTAATATTTCAAGGATTTCCCATGAATCTGCCCGTCCGTTCAAACTAGTACGCGAACGCTTCTTTAATGTTACCTATCAAATTAATTATCAATAGATTATCTTCAATTAAATTATTTAATAAAAATCCTCTCGAACGTATTATTTCATTACGTGCATCTGATAACTGAACACTGCAAACTTCTACGTAAGCATTCCACCATCAACATTAATGGTTTGTCCGGTAACGTAAGCACTTAAATCACTTGCCAAGAACACACAAACGTTTGCAACATCTTCTGGAGTGCCACCACGTTTTAATGGAATAGCATCCCTCCATCCTTTCACTGTGCTTTCATCTAATTTAGCAGTCATTTCGGTTTCAATAAATCCTGGAGCAATCACGTTACTTCTTATATTTCGAGAACCTAATTCCAACGCTACCGATTTAGAAAACCCTATCATCCCTGCCTTGGAAGCTGCATAATTGGTCTGTCCTGCATTCCCCTTAACGCCAACAACAGAGCTCATATTGATAATCGAACCTTTACGTTGTTTTAGCATCGTACGTTGTACTGCTTTGGTCATATTAAAAACGGATTTTAAGTTAACTTCAATTACTTTATCAAAATCCTCTTCTCCCATCCGCATCAGCAAGTTATCTTTTGTAATCCCAGCGTTATTAACCAAAATATCAATGCTTCCGAACTCAGCCAAAACATCCTCAGCTAATTTTTGTGATTCATCAAAATCAGCCGCATTACTTTGATAGCCTTTCGCCTTAATTCCTAATGCATTCAGATCTTTTTCTAAGGCGTTTGCTGATTCTACCGAAGAACTATATGTGAAAGCGACATTTGCACCGTGTTCTGCAAAAGCTTGTGCAATACCTTTCCCAATACCTCTACTCGCTCCTGTGATGATTGCTGTTTTTCCTTCTAATAATTTCATAACTTATAATTTAGTAGTGAGTACTATGTTTCTTGAATATTGGCACTCGAACTAGGTTGATAATTCTCTTCTCAAATATAGGGATAAGAAGCTGTTTCAAATAAAAAAACCCCACAAAGTTGTGAGGTTCTTAAAAAATATTATTGAATTATTTAGCCATAATTTCGGCTACTTTCTTCCCTATTTCAGCAGGAGAATCCACTACGTGAATTCCGCATTCTCTCATAATTTTCTTTTTGGCTTGAGCCGTGTCATCAGTCCCTCCTACGATTGCACCAGCGTGCCCCATAGTACGTCCTGCCGGTGCCGTTTCGCCAGCAATAAATCCGATAATTGGTTTTTTGCTTCCACTTTCTTTATACCAATGAGCAGCATCAGCTTCCAATTGGCCGCCAATTTCGCCAATCATTACCACACATTCTGTTTCTGGATCATTGATCAACATTTCTACAGCTTCTTTAGTAGTAGTTCCAATAATTGGATCACCACCAATACCAATAGCCGTAGTAATACCTAAACCTTGTTTTACAACTTGGTCAGCCGCTTCGTAAGTTAAAGTTCCTGATTTAGAAACAATACCTACCGTCCCTTTTTTGAATACAAATCCTGGCATAATACCAACTTTTGCTTCACCTGGAGTAATTACTCCTGGACAGTTAGGTCCAATTAAACGACAGTCTTTATTTTTAATATAACTTGCAACCTTAATCATGTCTGCAACAGGAATACCTTCTGTAATACAAATAATCACTTTAATACCTGCATCAGCAGCTTCCATAATTGCATCAGCGGCAAAAGCTGGTGGTACAAAAATAATAGATGTATCTGCTTTCGCTTCTTTCACTGCGTCTTCCACAGTATTGAAAACAGGTCTGTCCAAATGGGTTTGCCCACCTTTACCAGGAGTGACACCACCAACTACTTTAGTTCCGTATTCTATCATTTGTTCTGCATGGAAAGTCCCTTCACTACCCGTAAAGCCTTGCACAATTATTTTTGAATCTTTATTTACTAAAACGCTCATTTATATTATTTTTTAATTTTTAAGACTTCGCAAAAGTAATCCTTTTAACAGCATTTATGAAGCCTTTATTGAACTTTTATTTCTGAAAATGATTTGTAACTTTCAATATTGTCGTCAGCTACTTGGCTTATTTCAAAACCTCTATAAAGTTTTTCGTCTTTCACTTCCCAAATGCTAATAAAGTTTGCCAAAGGTTGTTCATTTTCAGAATCTTCAATGGTACTTACAAATACGGTATATCTAATAGTTACGTGATTTTGATCTTGCAATAAATGACTGATCTCGATTTTTAAAGAATGATAAGATGCTTTAATGTTTTCAAAAAACTTTTCTAACCCATCATAGTCCAAAACTTGGTAACCTGTGCTGCCATTCCAATGCAACTGACACTCTTCATGAATATATTTAGATATCGCATGGCTATCATTAGCCAAATCCGATTCATAAAACGCTTTTACAATTTCTTTTGGAGACATTATTTATTTTTTAATTGATCCATAATTTCCGGAATTTTTTTGACAAAAACTTTGTCTTTCAATTCACTTTTTGCTTCTTGTATAGGAGTGCCCCAATAAGTTTTGCCACCTCCAATAGATTTGGTCACTCCAGTCTGGCCGTGAATAACGGCTTTTTCTCCTATAGTTATCCCACTTGTGGTTCCGACTTGTCCCCAAATAGTCACTTCATCTTCAATAATCACACAACCTGCAATGCCCACTTGAGAAGCAATCAAACATTTCTTTCCGATAACTGTGTCATGGCCAATTTGAATCTGATTGTCCAATTTGGACCCTTCACCAATTATAGTATCGCCTGTGACGCCTCTATCAATACTACAAAGTGCACCAATATGTACATTATCTTTCAGAACTACACGACCACCAGAAATCAATTGATCATAGCCTTCTGGACGTTTTTTATAATAAAACGCACTTGCACCTAAAACAGTACCGGCATGAATGGTAACGTTATTACCAATAATAGTGTCATCATAAATGATAACATTGGGATGAATTAAACAATTTTTACCGATGACCACATTATGCCCTATAAAGCAATTAGGCTGGATAATAGTGTCTTCTCCAATTATTGCGGAATCAGAAATACTTCGATTCGCGCTTTTGAAAGGTTTAAAGTGTTGAATCAATTTATTAAAATCTCGAAATGGATCATCGCTAATAAGTAATGCTTTACCCTCGGGACAGTCAACTTCCTTATTGATCAATACGATTGTGGCTGCTGATTTTAACGCTTTATCATAATATTTAGGATGGTCAACAAAAACGATATCACCTTGTTCCACAACATGGATTTCATTCAATCCCAATACAGGAAAATCATCTTTTCCAACATAAGTAGTATTGATAATTTCTGCAATTTGCTTTAAGGTAAGTGGTTGTGGAAATTTCATGCGTCCTATTTGATGGATTGGGTTTTAGGTTAATTTAGTTTAGGAGGTGTACTAAGTTTATAATTTTAAATTCAACTGTTTCTGATTAAATTCGAGAAAGTATTTAAAGTTTTCACTTAACTTATTTCCTGCTAAACTTCTAAACTCATTTACTTCTAAACTCTAAAAACTACTCTTTGACTCGTTCTTTATAGGTTCCTTTTTCAGTTTCAATTCTGATTTTATCGCCTTCGTTAATAAATAATGGCACATTTACCTCTGCCCCTGTTTCAACCGTTGCTGGTTTTGTGGCATTCGTCGCAGTATTTCCTTTTATACCAGGTTCGGTAGACGTAACTTCCAAAGTTACCGTTGCTGGCATTTCTACTGAAAGAGGCATGCCATCTTCAGTGTTGATTAAAATAGTTACAACTTCGCCTTCTTTCATTAAATCAGATCTATCTAGTGCCGCTTCCAACAATCTGATTTGCGAGTAATCCTCCTGATTCATGAAATGGTAATATTCCCCATCATGATATAAAAATTGAAACTTGTGAGTTTCTACGCGAACATCTTCAATTTTATGTCCAGCTGAAAATGTATTCTCCAAAACTCTTCCGTTAGTGACGCTTTTCATTTTCGTTCTAACAAATGCAGGACCTTTACCAGGTTTTACGTGTAAAAATTCTGTTATCTTATAAATATCATTATTGTACTTAATGCACAATCCATTTCGTATATCTGCTGTAGTTGCCATAATATTGCCCACCCAAGTGGGTATCTTTTAATAGTTAATAATCAATTTGATTTAAAATATCCTTTCATGATGCCTCTATGTGAATTTTTGATGAATTGTAAAATTTCATCACGTTCTGGAGTAGCTTCCATTTCAGCTTCTATAATTTCTGAAGCTTGGGTATTGTTATAATTCTTTTGATAAAGAATGCGATAGATATTTTGTACTTCTCTTATTTTCTCTGCGGAAAAACCTCTTCGTCTTAAACCAACTGAATTGATGCCTACATACGATAACGGTTCTCTCGCTGCCTTAACAAAAGGCGGGACATCTTTACGCACCAAAGATCCTCCAGTAACAAAGGCGTGGTTGCCGATAGAACAAAACTGATGTACAGCTGTCATTCCTGCCAACACTACGTAATCTCCAACAGTGACATGTCCTGCAAGCGTACTATTGTTTGAAAAAATACAATTATTGCCAATTATGCAATCATGAGCAATATGACAATAGGCCATGATAAGACAATTATCTCCAATTACCGTTTTCATCCTATCTGAAGTTCCTCTATTAATGGTCACACATTCTCTTATGGTAACATTGTTACCAATTTCTGTGATGGTATCCTCATCCTGAAATTTTAAATCTTGGGGCACAGCGGAAATTACAGCTCCAGGAAAAATATTGCAATTTTTCCCAATGCGAGCACCTTCCATAATGGTTACGTTACTCCCAATCCATGTGCCATCGCCAATTACCACATTATTATGTATGGTTGTAAAAGGATCGATCACAACATTCTTTGCTATTTTGGCTCCGGGATGTACGTAGGCTAGTGGTTGGTTCATTTCCTTATTTTTATTTTTTGTATGTGTTTTTAATTGACTTAGCAACTATCAAATTTTAGTTTGAGAACTTAAACGATTTGTTATTTAACTTTTGAAATTTGCGCCATTAATTCCGCTTCAGCACAAAGTTTGCCATTGGCATAAGCATACCCTTGCATATGACAAATACCTCTTCTAATAGGAGTGATCAAATCACATTTGAAAATTAAGGTATCTCCCGGAACTACTTTTTGCTTGAATTTCACTTTGTCAATCTTCATAAAGAATGTCAAGTAATTTTCTGGATCAGGAACAGTGCTTAAAACAAGAATGCCTCCGGTTTGCGCCATCGCCTCTACGATTAAAACGCCTGGCATCACGGGAGATCCTGGAAAATGTCCTGCAAAGAAAGATTCATTCATCGTTACGTTTTTCATACCGATAACGCCCGTGTCGGTCAATTCAAAAATCTTATCAATCATTAAAAACGGTTGTCTGTGTGGCAACATCTCCATGATTTGATTGATGTCCATTAATGGCTCCTGATTCAAATCGACCACAGGAACATTGCTCCTTCTTTCGTTTTTGATCATTTTAGCCATTTTTTTAGCAAACTGCGTATTGATAAAATGTCCGGGTTTATTAGCAATAACTTTACCTCTTAACCTAGTTCCAATAAGCGAAAGATCTCCAATTACATCCAATAATTTATGGCGCGCTGCTTCATTTGGGTGGTGCAATGTTAGATTATCAAGAATGCCATTTGGTTTTACGGCAATATTATCTTTTTTGAAAGCTATTTTCAGTTTTTCCATTGTTTTAGGCGATAATTCCTTATCAACATAAACAATGGCGTTATTAAGATCACCTCCTTTTATTAATCCATGTTCTAAAAGCATTTCAATTTCATGCAAGAAACTAAAAGTTCTTGCATTGGAGATATCTTCCTTAAAATCGTGGATATTATTTAGAGTTGCGTTTTGAGTTCCCAAAACTTTAGTGCCAAAATCAACCATGGTAATTACCTGATATTCTTTAGCGGGCATGATGATCATTTCACTTCCAGATTCTTCATCAACATACGTCACAACGTCTGTAACAACGTACTCTTCTCTAAAATCATCTTGCTCTACAACCCCAGCTTCTTCAAGAGCCTGAACAAAAAACTTAGACGAGCCGTCCATGATAGGAGGCTCTGAAGCGTTTAATGCTATTATGACGTTGTCGATATCCATACCCACAAGAGCAGCCAAAACATGCTCAGAAGTTTGAATAATGACCCCGTTTTTCTGTAAACAAGTGCCCCGTTGTGTATTAGTTACATAGTGTGCATCAGCTTCAATGATAGGTGTCCCTTCAAGGTCTATGCGTTTAAATGAATATCCAGAATTTACTGGTGCAGGTAAAAATGTAAGTGTCACATTATTACCTGTATGTAATCCAACACCTACTAAAGAAACCTCCTTTTGGATTGTTTTCTGTTTGATGTCCGTCTTAACTATTCCCATTTACTTTCTTATCAATAATGTTAATTTCCTTCATAATTTTAGGCAACTTTTTAAAATAAACATACGATTTGTTATAATCGGCATAAGCAAATGCAGGAGAACCTTGAAGAACTTCATCATCCTTAACATTTCTACCAATACCTGATTGTGCCTGTATCTTAACGTTGTTCCCTATGGTAATATGTCCCACGATCCCTACTTGACCTCCAATAATGCAGTTTTCTCCAATTTTAGTGGAGCCCGCAACTCCTGTTTGTGCAGCAATGACGGTGTTTTTGCCTATTTCAACATTATGCGCTATTTGAATTTGATTATCCAGCTTCACGCCTTTTCTAATAAGGGTTGAACCTAAAGTGGCTCTATCAATAGTGGTTGCGGCGCCTATATCAACAAAATCTTCTAAAACAACATTTCCAGTTTGCGGTACTTTTGTGTATTCACCATTTTCGTTAGGTGCAAATCCAAATCCGTCAGCACCAATGATAGCGCCAGAATTGATCACGCAGTTTTGACCAATCACGCAATCAAAATATACTTTAGCACCAGCAAATAATATGGTATTATCTCCAATTTTCACATTATCTCCAACATAGGAATTTGGAAAAATTTTAACATTATTACCTATCCTTACATTCTCTCCTATATAGGTAAATGCACCAATGTACACATCTTCACCATAAGTAGCTGTTGTCGCGATGTGCGAAGGCTGCTCAATACCAAGTTTATTAAGTTTTACATGGTTGTAATATTCTAACAGTTTTGAAAACGATTTATAGGCATCGTCCACTTTTATAAGGGTCGTACTTAGGTCACTTTCCGCTTCAAACGTTCTATTAACAATAGTTATAGACGCTTTTGTTGTATAAATAAACGATTTATACTTCGGATTTGCCAAGAACGTCAATGAACCTTCAATACCCTCTTCGATCTTTGCAAGTTTAAAAACTACGACGTCTGGATTTCCAACGATATCGCCATCTAAAATTTCTGCTATTTGTAGTGCTGTAAATTTCATCAATCGCAAAAATAGAAAAAATGTATCATATATTGTTGTTTGTTGTAAAGTTACTTCGACAGGCTAAGTATAACATCCTTCCTGAAACGTTTTAAGTAATAAATTTTATAGAAGGTCAGCTTCTTTTAAGCAGATTGATCCAATCACGCATCTTATTACTATTCCTTTGGATAACAAATATAATATTTTGTGACTGGTTTTGAAAGTGCTTTTATATTCAGTTGATCAGACGCTTTTACAATATCTTGAATCTTACCAGATTTGCATAGAATGTTTATATTCTGAGATTTTATTTCATAAGCCTGATTGGAGACCTGACCAGTAAACACAAAATATTCAGCCTCCATGGCGGTTATATTATACCGCTTCATTACTTTATCTTTGTGTTCTTTTACATTTTCAATCTTATGCTTTTTATTTTTTAATTTTACCTTCAGTAAATCCCTGTTGATTATCATACTGCAAAGATTTTTCAATACAAAATCCTCATGAAATTGCCATTCTTTCATTGCAGCAACAATATCATAATCATCTAAATGCGCAAAAATGTCCAGAGTGTCTATGGTAAAATTCGAACTATTAACTTCGTTTTTCAAAAAATAAGTTAGAGCGCTACTCGCTTTCAAATCAATCCCGCTATTTGAAAGTTCTTTAGCGCGCTTTAACACACGTATTAGCAATTGTTCTGCTGCAACACTGGTTTTATGCAAATAAACCTGCCAATACATTAATCTTCTGGCTACTAAAAATTTCTCAACGCTATATATGCCCTTCTCCTCCACTACCAATTCGTCGTCAACCACATTAAGCATAGCGATTAAACGTTCAGCATTGATATTGCCTTCTGCAACACCTGTATAAAAACTATCACGTTTCAAGTAATCAGCTCTGTCCATATCGAGCTGACCCGAAATGAGTGCACACATAAAATTTCTATAGTATTCCCCTTTAAAAATCTGAATGGCCAGCGTTAAACTTCCGTTAAATTCTATATTCAAACGCTCCATAAAAAGAAGAGAAATAGCTTCATGCGAAACTCCGGTCACGATACTATGTTCCATAGCATGACTAAATGGTCCGTGACCAATATCATGCAAAAGTATGGCAATCAACAAAGCATCTTCTTCTTCTTGTGAAATCTCAACACCCTTAAAACGTAGGACATTCACGGCTTTTTGCATTAAATGCATACTTCCCATTGCGTGATGGAATCTCGTGTGATGTGCGCCAGGATATACTAAATACGATATGCCCATTTGAGAAATTCGTCGCAATCTTTGAAAATATTTATGGGCAATCAGATCAAATATTGTCGAATTTGGTATCGTAATAAATCCGTAAATTGGGTCGTTAAATATTTTGAGTTTGTTTACTTTATTCAAACTTAAGATTTTAATCATTAATTATAAACAAATATACATGAACCGTATAAATATCCTTTGGGTTGACGATGAAATTGATATGCTAAAACCCCATATCCTGTTTTTAGAAAAAAAGAACTACAACATTACCACCTGTAAAAGTGGCACTGAAGCTTTGGAAATTATTGACGACACCAACTTCGATATCGTTTTTTTAGATGAAAACATGCCAGGATTAACAGGTTTAGAGACTTTGAATGAAATTAAGGAGCGTCGAGCCAACCTTCCTGTGGTAATGATTACCAAAAGTGAAGAGGAATATATTATGGAGGAAGCGATAGGAAACAAAATCGCTGATTATCTGATAAAACCGGTAAATCCGAATCAAATTTTATTGAGCTTAAAAAAGAATTTAGATCATTCTCGTTTGGTCTCAGAAAAAACAACTTCCAATTACCAACAAGAATTCAGAAAGATTGCCGTGGATATGTCCATGGTCAATAGTTATGAAGAATGGGCCGATTTATATCAGAAATTGATCTACTGGGAATTGCAGCTTGAAGATATTGAAGATGTAGGCATGACTGAGATCTTAGAATCCCAAAAGACTGAGGCTAATGCACAATTTGGAAAATTTATCGAGAAAAATTACACCAAGTGGTTTGACGATAATGCTGATGCACCAACCATGTCGCATAATTTGTTTAAAAATAAAATCGTTCCTGAACTCAGCGATAAACAGCCTACCTTATTAATAGTAGTTGATAATTTGCGATATGACCAATGGAAGGCTTTGAACCGAATGTGAGTAATTATTATAAAAAAGCTTCAGAAAGTTCTTTTTATAGTATTCTTCCTACGGCAACACAATACGCACGAAATGCAATTTTTTCAGGATTAATGCCGAGCGAAATGGAGAAACGCCATCCAAAATACTGGAAAAATGATGTGGATGATGGTGGCAAAAATCTGTATGAAGCAGAGTTCTTAGAAGCACAAATGAAACGCTTAGGGCTCCAAAATTTAAAAACAGAATATCATAAAATTACCAATCTTCAATTAGGAAAAAAACTGGTTGAGAATTTCAAATCACTTAAAAACAATGACCTCTCCGTTATTGTATATAATTTTGTGGATATGCTCTCCCACTCCAAAACGGAAATGGAAGTAGTGAAGGAATTAGCTTCCAATGACAAAGCTTACCGTTCACTTACTTTAAGTTGGTTCAAAAATTCACCATTACTGGAAATGATCCAAAAAGCACAGCAAATGGGTTTCAAATTGATTATAACTACCGACCATGGTACTATCAATGTCAAAAATCCTTCGAAAGTTATTGGCGATAGAGACACGAGCCTGAACTTACGTTATAAAACAGGACGTAGCTTAACTTATGAGTCTAAAGATGTGTTTGCGGTTAAAGATCCGAAAGCTATCCATCTACCATCCATAACCATGAGTAGTTCTTTTATTTTTGCGAAAGGAGATATGTTTCTGGCATATCCCAATAACTTTAATCATTATGTGAGTTATTTTAGGAACACTTACCAACATGGCGGTGTTTCGTTAGAGGAAATGATCATTCCTTTTGTGGTACTAAATCCAAAATAATCTTACGTAATACACTTAAACCCGACGAGACGTTATTTCCATTAGCGTTTTTCGTGTTAAATACTTATTATTGAATCTAAATCAGTTTCAGAAATGGAAATATTTGAATATAAATATTCTATTGACAACCTTGAAATTATTGCCAGTGCCCTATTAGAGAAAGCGACTTCCAAGACACTTTTATTTTATGGTGATATGGGCGTTGGTAAAACAACTTTGATTAAAGCCTTGTCAAAACAATTGGGCAGTCTTGAAAATGTAAACAGTCCTACATTTTCAATTGTAAATGAATATGAAATAACAGATGATCTCATCTATCACTTTGATTTGTTCAGAATAGAGGATGAAGAAGAGGCGCTTAATTTTGGAATAGAGGATTATCTATTTTCCGACCACTGGATTTTTGTTGAATGGCCAGAAAAATTAGGAAGTTTACTTCCAGAATATTTTAATACTATTGAAATAACATTAAATAAAGATGGTTCAAGAACCCTAAAATTGAACACAAAAACAAACATAGCCGAAAAGAGAGCAAAATTGCAGTAAAAAATTTGAAAAAATTCAGCAACGATACACCGCGCCAATTTTGAACAGTACGGTAAAACCGTAGCATACAAGCGACTTACGCGATTAATTTTAACATTTCCTTAACACAGCGTGAGCCTTGTTAAGCCTAAGTTTGAATGAAATTAATTGATAAATCCCTTGAATTATGAAAACAAAAAAGTATTTAATTGCAATGGCAATTTTCTGTGGAGCGATGTTCTCTGCACAAGCAACAAATCTTATTGATTTAAATGGACAACAAACAACAAACGTTGACAAAACTAAAATTCGAATTCCGACAAACGGATAATAGAAAAACTATTATAATAGGGTCAATTATTGGTATTTTTATAGCTATATCTCCCTATTTGTTTTATCTACATGAGAGTGTTCCGAACAATAAAGTTTGGAACACTTCTCTTTTCACTTATCAAAGTAATTTTTATCATGATGCAAATATTGCAATGTGGGTCCTTACGGGGAAACTTTTGCCATTAATTTATTTAGTAATCTGGTTCTTCACTAACAGACATTGGTGGTATCATTCGTTGTTAGTTCCCATTACAATGTACATTTATCAATTGTCCAGTTTTTTTTTCGATGAAACCAAACTTTTAGATGAATTTCAATTATTATATATGGTCCCTATAATGGCATTAATTATACCGTCTATATACCTTGTTAAAGCCAGGATGTTTAACCAATTAAATGATGCCAACAAAACGCTTGAAGAATTAGAAAAAGAATTTATGATTAAGCCTAAAAGCTTTTTTGAGAAAGTTAAGGATTACTTTTAATATGAATTATTAAAAATTTTATTTGTAATTTGACAGCTTATTTTAAATATAAATGAGCAAAATCATTTCTCCTTTTACCAGAGCCCAATTGCTTCCACAGGAAGAAACATTGGAGATTTTCAAGAAAAAAGGAAAACTTTTTATTGGCATTCCCAAAG
>JBBSRC010000022.1:0-46684 GCA_038243395.1 Flavobacteriales bacterium
ATGATGATTCAAATAGTTCTCAATAACACTATTGTGAATGAAACCTACAAATCCATCGCCAGGTGAATCAATGTTCTCCTTTACTTTCCAATTGTCTTCTTCCATTGGTTCAGACAGGGCTAGGTAAAACTTAAAGTTCGGGAACTCTTGTTCCAGTTCATGGAAATGATCGAGATAGAACAATTCACGCTTAGAACGTCCTCCATACCAATACGTCACTTTACGTCCGGTCTTTAAAGTTTTGAATAAATGATACAAGTGTGAACGCATTGGCGCCATACCAGCTCCACCACCAACATATAGCATTTCTGCTTCTGATTCATTGATAAAGAATTCACCGTAAGGCCCTGAAATAATCACTTTATCACCTTCTTTTTGGTTGAAGATATAGGACGATGCAATACCTGGATTCACATCCATCCATCCGTCTTTGGCTCTGTCAAAAGGAGGCGTTGCAATACGAACGTTCAACATGATTTCTCTTCCTTCTGCAGGATAAGATGCCATAGAATAAGCACGTTCAGTAGTTTCGTCATTCTTCATGACTAACGGCCATAACTTAAATTTATCCCACTCGGCTTGAAATTTATCAGGAGTTTCATGTTCTTCAGGATGGGCAGTAATATCCATATCCTTAAAATTAATGGTACAAGGCGGGATTATAATTTGAATATAACCTCCAGCTTTATAACCCATATCTTCAGGAATCTCGATTACAAACTCTTTAATAAAGGAGGCCACATTATAGTTTCTGATCACTGTAGCTTCCCATTGTTTGATTCCAAATACTTCCTCAGGTATAGTAATAACCATATCCTGTTTTACTTTTACCTGACATGATAAACGGATGCCTTCTTTTAATTCGGTACGTGTAAAATGCGGCGTTTCTGTTGGAAGTGCTTCACCTCCACCGGATAACACATGACATTCACATTGAACACAAGTTCCACCTCCTCCACAAGCGGATGGTAAAAATATCTTTTGAGCACTTAAAGTAGTAAGTAAAGTATTTCCCGAAGCAACTTCAATTACTTTTTCACCGTTAATGGTAATTTTAACTGGACCTGAAGGTGCTAATTTTTGTTTTACGAATAATAATAGTGAAACTAGAACCAGCGTAATTATTAAAAACGCAATTATTGTAGCTAAAATGACACCTGTTGTACTTGCTGCTAATAACATATTATTGATTTAAAGCGGTTGTGGTTTCTTCTTTCTTATCGTCCTTCAAATTACCTTCAACATCAGTGCTAGTCTGTTCAGATTTCAAGTTTTGTTCAAGAGCCTGAGGACTTAGTCCTTCGTCATCTCCTCCAGTAAGCATGCCTCCAAAACTCATAAAACCGATAGCCATTAATCCTGTAAGGATAAAGGTTATTCCCAATCCTCGCAATGCTGGAGGAACAGAAGAATATCTTATTTTCTCGCGAATGGCTGCGATAGCAAGAATAGCCAAAAACCATCCAATTCCTGACCCAACACCATAAGTTAAGGCTAATCCCATACTTGGTATTTCACGTGATTGCATAAACAACGACCCTCCTAAAATAGCGCAGTTTACAGCTATTAAAGGTAAGAATATGCCCAGTGAATTATATAATCCTGGTGAGAACTTTTCAACGACAATCTCTACCAATTGAACCATCGTTGCAATGGTAGCAATAAATAGGATAAAGGATAGAAAGCCCAAATCATAATCAGCGTACTCAGGACCTAACCAGGCCAATGCACCTTCTTGTAATATGTATTGATCCAATAACCAGTTTAAAGGTACAGTCACCGCCAATACAAATATCACAGCAGCTCCTAGACCTACTGCGGTAGCAACTTTTTTAGATACAGCGAGATAAGAACACATTCCTAAGAAATATGCAAAAACCATATTATCTACAAAAATCGATTTAAAAAATAACTCTATATATTCCATATATTTTAGTCTTCTGTCCGCAGTCCATAGTCTTCAGTAAGCTTATAATTGCCAACTAAAGGCTAATAACTGCCAATTATTTTTAAAGTTCTTCTATTAATGATTTGTTTTTACTACGTTGTACCCAAATAATAAGTCCGATTACAATCAATGCCATTGGAGGCAATACCATAAACCCATTATTTTCGTATCCTATACTATATAATCCTGTTTTCTCAATAGGATCTCCTAAAACTTGAAATCCTAATAAGGTACCAGAACCAAGTAATTCTCTAAAGAAACCTACGATGATTAAAATAATACCATACCCTGCGGCATTTCCAATTCCATCAAGTAAAGATTTCCAGGGTGTGTTAGCAAGCGCAAAAGCTTCAAAACGTCCCATAATAATACAATTCGTAATAATCAAACCGATAAATACGGATAGTTCCTTACTCAATGAATAAGCATAGGCCTTTAAAACTTGGTCAACAATAATTACCAAAGTGGCCACAACAATTAACTGCGCAATGATCCTGATTTTTGAGGGGATAATGTTACGCATTAAGGAAATAACCACATTCCCAATAGCCATAACAAATATTACAGAAACAGCCATTACAATGGATGGCTTTAGCTGTGCAGTAATCGCCAAGGCAGAACAAATACCTAATACCTGAATAGTAATAGGGTTATCATCTGCTAATGGGTCAGTTATTAATTTCTTATTTTTTCTAGAAAACAAAGGTTCCTTAGGACTCTTTACAATTTTTTCTTTTTCTACTGCTTCAGACATTCTAATTATTTTAAAGTTTCAAAATAAGGCACGTACATTCTTAAATCCTTTTTTATCATTGCTGTGACACCATCACCGGTAATGGTTGCTCCCGCCATCGCATCTACGGCATGATCCGTTTTTCTGTCATTTTTAGGGTCAGCGTTACCTTTAGCAACCGTAATTCCCTTAAATGCACCTGAATCATCTAATAAGTGTTCCCCTTCAAAGTCATCCATGAAAAAACGTTCTTTAATTCCAGTTCCCAAACCAGGAGTTTCGCCGGCATGGTCAAAAAATACACCCTGCACAACCATATCTTTATCTACGGTCACAAATCCCCAAATGGCGTCCCAAAGTCCTTTCCCACGAACGGGCATTACATATACTTTTTTACCATCCATTTCCCCTTCAAAAATTGGTAACCTTCTCATATATTTAGGGGCTTTTGCTTTTGATTCTTCTTTCTTTATATCAATCATATAAGCTAAGGGATCTTCAGTAACCTTATCGCCTTCAATAAAATATTGTTTGGTAATAACGCTATTGAAAATATCTTCAACATTATCCGTTGATACAAATTCAACATCACTAGGGCCCTTATTATCGTTAATGCCCATGGCATACAATATGTTTTGCTGTATCTCAAAGCGTTGATTGGCTTTTACCATCGGTTTTAAACCTTGCGCAAGTCCTGCAAGTATAGATCCCACTACTAAAACCATCACGATGGAAAAAATAATGGTATAACTATTTTTATCTGTATCGAGTGCCATAATCTAAGCTGTTTTTAATTTTACTCTTTTCAACCTTTTATTAACATTACCTTTAATAACATAATGATCAATAGTAGGCGCAAAAACATTCATTAATAATATTGCCAACATCCATCCTTCCGGATATGCTGGGTTAAATACACGAATCATAATGGCTAGAAACCCAATTAAGAAACCGTAAATCCATTTTCCCTTATTTGTCTGCGAACCTGTTACGGGGTCAGTTGCCATATATACTATCGCAAAAGCCGAACTTCCAATTATCAGATGGTGCCAAAATTCAGTCTGCATTAAGGTATAAAATTTGCTTGAATCAGTAATCCAACCTGAGTCTACAACCACATTGAAGATGTAGCCCATAACCAATGTGCCGACAACCGCACTTACCATAATTCTCCAGCTCGCTATTTTTGTGAAAATTAAAAATAATCCACCTAACACAATTAATAGTGTCGATGTTTCACCTACAGAACCTGGAATAAATCCAAAAAACATGTCCATCACGGAGTAATCCACGGGATTGGACTGTGCCAAACTACCTAAAACTGTTTCTCCAGAAATAGCATCGGCAGTAGAGCCATTTGCAATTTCTTTAGTGCGTTCAATTGCTCCTTGTACCCAAACCTTATCCCCACTCATCCAAGTTGGATAGGCAAAGAATAAAAAGGCTCTAATAGTTAAGGCTGGGTTAAGGATATTCATCCCTGTACCTCCAAACACTTCTTTACCGATAACCACTCCAAAAATAACAGCTACAATCAACATCCACCAAGGAATATCGATCGGTACGATTAGTGGTACAAGCATCCCAGTAACTAGGTATCCCTCTTCAACTTCGTGTCCTTTGATAGTGGCGAAAATAAACTCAACGCCCAAACCAACACCATAAGAAATAATAACTAAAGGTAATACTTTCCAAAAGCCTAAGGTGAAATTTTGCAAATTCCAAAATTCACTACTTAAAAATCCATTCGTAACGGCCTGAATCTCTCCAGTGGCTAAATAATGTTGATACCCAGTATTGAACATACCAAAAATCAAACATGGTATTAAAGCCATGATGACCGTATTCATGGTACGCTTTAAATCATCAGCGACCTTAATATGCGTGCCTCCACGGGCGGTATCATTAGGTGTATATAAAAAAGTATGAAGGGCATTAAAGGCAGGTGCCATTTTAGTGCCTCTATACTTCTCTTTTAATTTATGCAAGTTTTGTTTTAAACCCATTGTCTTTAATATTAACCGATTTCTTTTATCATTAAATCCAAACCTTCTCTAATAATTAGCTGATGTGGTTGTTTAGACACACACACAAACTCTGTTAAAGCAAAATCTTCAGGCGCAACTTCATACATTCCCAAAGCTTCCATTTCGTCCAAATCTTTATACATACAAGATTTTAAGATTTGCATGACAAAGATATCTAATGGAAATACCTCTTCATAATTACCTGTCAACACAAAGTTTCGGTGTTCACCGTTCATATTGGTGGTAAGGTCATAGGTTTTATTTGGTGTCAACCAAGAGAATGTAAGTGCTCTGGTAATAGAAACCTTATCAAACACTGGTTTATTCCATCCAAAGAATTCATAATCATCTCCTTCCGGTATAATGGTAATTACATTACTGTAATAATCCAAATATCCATCAGGTTTCACTTGTGTTCCGGACAAAACGTTTCCGGAAATAATACGGTCGTTGCCATTTTGATCCACACCATTATCATAAACCATAGTTGCGACTTCGCTGCCTATTTTGGTCACAAAATAACGTGGTTTTTTCACTGAAGAACCGGCGAGCGCCACAATACGCTCTGGGTTGAATTTACCGGTAAGCAAAAGCTCTCCAATAATTACCAAGTCTTGCGCGGCAACGGTCCAAACGGTTTCACCTTTATTGACAGGATCAATTTTATTGATTTGAGTTCCCACATTTCCCGAAGGATGCGGCCCAGATATTTTGTGTAACGTAATTCCTGAAAGACCAGCTAATGGCGAATTGGAGTTTTGTCCAACTGTTACATGCACTTTACCTTCGGTTAACTTACCTAAGGCTGTAACCGCGGCCTGCAATTCGGCTTCTTTACCTTGAAGTGTATAATCAAGATCGGCAGCTAATGGCGCACTAGCATAGCCTGAAATGAAAATCGCTTTTGGCGTTTGGTCTGTTCTAGCAATAATGTCATAAGGACGTTGCTTGATAAACACCCAGCAACCGGTGGCCAATAAATGTGCTTTTATCGTATCAGCATCCACAGCAGCAATGTTCAACTTGCCATAGTCATGGTAAGTTTGCTCCTTATCTGCCTGAATTTTAATACCCACAATGCGTCTCTTTTCCGCTCTTGCGATCTCAATCACCTCTCCTGAAACTGGCGAAACGAATTTCACAGCCTCATTAGTTTTATCATAAAAAACAGGCTCTCCAGCTTTCACCTTTGCACCTTCTTTTAAAACTAATTTTGGGATAACACCGTGGAAATCTTCAGGCCTCAAGGTATAAAAATTGCTCAGAACAGCCTTTTCGGTGATTTTCTCAGCGCTACCCTTAAGTTTAATATCGAGACCTTTTTTAATCTTAATGTCGTTTGACATATTATAAGTCTATTCGTTAATAGTTACAATTATGCGATTTTTTAACAGTAAAAATCGGTGCAAATTTACAAATTAATAATGCAGTTTACACAATTTATTTCATAATAATTATACGTTAACGATTGAGGAAATTATTAGGGATTATTTTTGTTTATCTTTACATATTCAAACATCTCTCAATGAAAACTTCCCTAAAACAATTTATTCTTTTGTTTTTTTTTACAGCATTTGCCTTTTCGCAAATTACAGAGGTCAATCCACCCAATTATATAAAAACCATCATGTTTACGGGCAGCACCAATGAAAGCCAATTGCCGATATTAAAATTGGGAGATCCCTTGCACTTGGAATTTGATGCGCTCAACGGTTTAGAGCCTGATTTTTATTATGTGATTGAACACTTTAATTACGATTGGACCCCTTCCGATTTGGTGAAATCAGAATATTTGAGTGGCTTTGATAACCAACGTATCCAAGATTATAAAAACTCTTTCAATACCTACCAAATTTATTCTCATTATAGACTACAAATTCCCAACCAGCAAACCAAAGGTCTATTAGTCACAGGAAACTACTTAATAAGCATCTGGAATGATGATGATGAACTTATATTTTCACGAAAATTTATGATTTATGAGGATATAGTTAATGTGGGCGTTAGCATTAAACGTTCTCGCGATGTCAAATTCATTGACACCAAGCAATCGGTCGATATTGTGGTTAATAATAGAAATTTAAACTTCAATAATCCTTTGGAAAATGTAAAAACATTAATTATCCAAAACAACAATTTAAACACGGCAATCACTAACGTCAAGCCGCAATATACTTTAGGTACACAACTGATTTACAAATACACTTCAGAAACCAGTTTTTGGGGCGGGAACGAGTATCTTTATTTTGAAAACAAAGATGTCAGAGCTGCCAATGTAGGCGTGCAGTTTATTGATTTAAAGGAAATCTATCATAATTATCTTTTTGTCAACACTCCAAGAGCCAATCAGCTTTACACCTACAATCCTGATATCAATGGTAATTTTTTGATCACTGCTATTGATGCCCAAGATGTATCCATTGAAGCTGATTATACGATGATTCATTTTGCGCTTCAACTGCCAGAACTGACTGACGGCAAATCGGTTTATGTTTACGGTAATTATAACAATTACGCTCTGGAACCCGAAAACGAACTTCATTTGAATCCTAAATCCGGATTGTACGAATGTGCTTTCCGCTTAAAACAAGGTTTTTATAATTACAAATATGTTGTAACCGATAGAAACGGCAACCTCGATGAAGGAGTGATTAGTGGGAATTTTTATCAAACGGAAAACAACTATAAAGTCTTGGTTTATTATAAAGATTTGGGAGCACGTTACGATCGATTGATTGGTGTTGGTGAGGCTACGTCGGTCAATATTTCCAATTAATTTAATCCGCACATATTTCTTTTAATTTTTTATTTTAGTGTTCACTAAAATATCATACAAACACTGATAATCGATAATAAATTATATATCATATTTTTTTCAAACCATATTTAAGTTTCAAGAAATAGGAATAAAAATGGTTATCAGATAGATAACCTTAAATTATTTGCGAAAAGCACATAAAAGTCTTAATTTGCTGAAAACATTTAAGATTTAATCAAGCAAGTGCACATATAATATCGATAGAAATACCTCTTATCGGAATTAATTCCTGAAATCTTAGAAATTATACTATTTTAGCAACAATCAAAATATTCTTCATTATGGTTCAACAAGTTACAAGTGGCATCAAAATAAGTGTGGAAACGACGTTTGAAGGTACCTATTATAAAAACTATAAAGTCCATTTCGCTTTTGGATATAAAGTGACCATAGAAAATCAAAGTAAAAGCTCTGTACAATTGAATTCCCGACACTGGAGAATATTCGATGCTTTAAACAATATTGAAATTATTGAAGGCGAAGGTGTTATTGGTAAAAAGCCTGTTTTAAAACCTGGAGAAACACATACCTATACCTCGGGATGCTTGCTTTCATCTCCTTTCGGCGCTATGCAAGGCCATTATAATATGATCAATTTTACAAACTCCAAAACCTTCAAAGTATATATTCCATCATTCAAATTGAGTGCTCCTTTTGCACTTAATTAATTCAGATCATTTTGTTCCAAATAGACATAGGGCAACACAATTTCTTTTATTTATAATTTTAAGTGATGATCACAAAAAACAGGAAATTTTAGGATTAAGAGACAACAATTTTAAACGTTGCTCAGTTGCAACTTTAAACTTCATCTACTTTAGGTCTTGAACTATCCTAAGACATAATTTTATTTAGAAATATGAAATCGGTTGCACTTATATCCTTGCTGGGTTCCAAACTGTAATATTCATTGCGTCCTTTAACTCATAAATCCATTAGCTAAATTTCCAAATTTATGCGCCGTGAATATTTGTCCAACGATAAATTACCAAGGTTTTTTTAAACCAGAGAGCAATTCTGATGCTTTCATAAAATGTACAGAATTTTTAGATTCGTATTTTCAACCCTTAAGTAAATTTGTGAAACTACCTGAAATTCGAGTGAATAACATTCAGATCCTATTTCAATATGTTTTAAAGTGAATAATTTTTCCTTAGTTACTCTATAGTAATTTCGGAAGTCTAAGAGTTAATGCAATTATTTCTAATATTAAACACATGCAACCTTTCTGAATTAGTGAAAATTTGGCGTCAGATTTAACGAGCATTTAGCACACTGCCACATCACAAAACGTACAAAATTTTGTATCTTTGCCACTCAAAATTTTTAAACATACAAAATCAAAATACTCATGGGAAAAGGATTTTTCAAGGTACCAGTGGCGGTTAATGAGCCTATAAAAACTTACGCTCCGGGATCGTCAGAACGGGAAGCAGTGTTAGCGGAATATTCTAAAATGTTTAACAGCAAAGTGGATGTGCCTTTATATATCAATGGGAAATATGTGGAAACCGAAAACACAAATACCATGTCTCCTCCACACGATCACAATCATGTAGTTGGAACCTATCACTTGGCCGAAAAGAGTCATGTTGAAGATGCAATTGCGTCCGCTCTTGAAGCCAGAAAAGCATGGTCTCAATTACCTTGGGAACATCGTGCAGGCATATTTCTTAAAGCTGCAGAATTGATTGCCGGTCCTTACCGAGCAAAAATCAACGCGGCTACCATGATTGCACAATCCAAAACCATACATCAAGCTGAAATTGATTCGGCTTGTGAACTTATTGATTTCTTGAGATTCAATGTGCAATACATGACTGAAATCTACAACGATCAGCCTCAAAGCACAAGTGATGCATGGAACCGGGTTGAATACCGTCCTTTAGAGGGATTTACGTATGCCGTAACACCATTTAACTTTACTGCAATTGCCGGTAACTTACCATCATGTATGGCCTTAATGGGGAATGTGGTCATTTGGAAACCAAGTAATCACCAAGTGTATTCTGCAAAAGTGATCATGGACGTCTTTGAAGAAGCAGGAGTTCCTGCTGGAGTAATCAATGTTGTCTTTGGTGATCCCGCAATGATCACAGATACGATTATGGCAAGTCCTGATTTTGCTGGATTGCATTATACAGGATCAACGTCTGTTTTTCAAGATTTATGGAAAAAAATCGGAAACAATATCGCGAATTATAAAACCTATCCAAGAATTGTTGGAGAAACCGGTGGAAAAGATTTTATCGTTGCCCATTACACTGCGGATCCTAAACAAGTGGCGACTGCCATTGTTAGAGGTGCGTTTGAATTTCAAGGTCAAAAATGTAGCGCGGCATCCAGAGCGTATATCGCCAAGAGCATATGGAACGTAGTTAAAGATTATGTTGTTGAAGACTTAAAAACAGTTTCCATGGGATCTCCTGAGGATATGGGCAATTTTGTAACCGCAGTTATTCATGAAGCTTCTTTTGACAAATTGGCGAACTATATTGACAATGCTAAAAAGGATAATAATGCAACAATTATTGCAGGTGGAAATTATGATAAAAGTAAAGGTTATTTTATCGAACCGACTGTCATAGAAACTACAGATCCAAAATACGCCACGATGTGCACAGAACTTTTTGGACCTGTGATGACTATTTTCGTGTATGAGGATGAGGATTTTAGCAAAACTTTAAAATTAGTAGATGAAACCAGTGAATATGCATTAACCGGCGCTATTTTGGCAACGGACCGATATGCTATAGATGAAGCCACTAAAGCACTTCAAAATTCAGCTGGAAATTTTTATATTAATGATAAACCGACAGGTGCAGTTGTTGGGCAGCAACCTTTTGGTGGTGCAAGAGCATCCGGAACCAATGATAAAGCAGGTAGTGCACAAAACTTATTACGTTGGATATCTCCAAGAATGATTAAAGAAACATTTGTAACACCGACCGATTACCGTTATCCTTTTTTAGGTTAGTAATTACAATAATATAACTTCACAACCCTCGAACCAACGTTCGAGGGTTTTTTTTATCTTATAACTAAATAGCTGAATAACTTAACTTTAGATAATCTAAAGTTTGTATATTTAAGTTACTAAAAACAATACTGATATGAAAAAAAATTACATCCTTCTTTTAATGTTATCTAGTACTTTTCTATTCGGCCAAACCCCTGGTAGTGAAAGCGCTATAATGAACATAAATGCGACCATTCCTTATCAAGGATATGATGAAGCTATTCCTCAATTGGGTTCTGCTCAGTATAAAATTTATTATGACAATGTGGATGGTGTCTTGGACAAACCCATCTTTCTTATTTATGGTTTTGATCCCAACGGTTCCAGAGACATTCAATCGGTATATGAGCTTTTAAATTATGGCGATTCTGGAATGAATTTGGGTGATTTAATTAGGGATGAAGGTTATGACTTAGTAATGCTCAATTTTGAAGCAGCCTACCCAAGCCCTACAGATGGCACTATACTGATGGGCGGCGCGGACTATATTCAACGCAACGCATTTACATTAGTTGAACTGATCAATACAGTAAACGGCATAAAAGTGGGCGCTGAAAAAAATGTTATGATTGGTCCAAGCATGGGAGGCCTCATCGCCAGGTACGCACTCCGTTATATGGAACAAAATGCCCTCGATCATGACACCAGACTGAATATTGCTTTTGATACGCCACATCATGGCGCCAACGTCCCAATTGGCATGCAATATCTTTTTAATTATATGGTGAATGGCGAACCTGGAGTTATGGAAGCAGAATCTTTGATTAACGGTTTGTTGAATAGTCCGGCAGCCAAACAAATGCTTATTGACCACTATTTGGGTCATGTAGATGCAACTGGTATACAACAAAACAATGCGGCGCACACGCCTAAAGGAGCTCCAAATTTCAGGGATGCTTTTCAAGGAGAACTCGACGCTATGGGCTTGCCCCAAAACACTCGAAACATTGCCATATCTAATGGCAGTGGCGTTGGGCAAATGACTGGTTCTCCTGGAATGGAACTTCTCAAGCATACCTTCGATACAGGTACTATTAATGTTGGAGGAATCCCTCTCGCCACCAGAGCTAATGTTACAGTGCGTTTTGCACCAGCAGCAAATGAAAGCGTCAAAGTTACAGATTTTGTGGGTCAGACCCAGACTGTCACGTGGTTTAACGCGATTGCCTTTGAGGCTATTGCTCAATCCACAAGCAGTTCAGCAGGATTAGACAGTGCTCCTGGAGGTCAATTTGATTTATTTTCTTTTGACGATGGCACCAATTCCTTAATTACCGAATTTACATCAAATCTTAATTCACAATATTTCAGTTTTATTCCAACCTTAAGCAGTTTGGCCATTGATAATCAATCTAACTGGTATGCAAGTCCAGATGTTAATGATTCCCCTTTTGCCAACACTTACATCCCGGCAGACAATGAACCACACGTTACTTTAACTGATGGAAATGTCGCTTTTGCATTGGACGAGATTTTTCAGGGCAGTCTTGGCACTAACAAATTTACAGATACTACTAAAATCAAATTGCAACAAAATCCAGTTAACAACACACTAACTTTACTGAGCCCTACTGATTTTCAAAACGCTAAAATTTCCATTATTGATTTGACAGGAAAAACTGTATTAAATAGGAATATTCCGCTTACTAAAAGCACTACAGTTCCTTTTAATCTGGAGGCTGGATTATACTTGCTAAATATTCAAACCGAGAATGGATTTATTTACAATACAAAACTTGTTGTGAAATAATCTGGCTCTCGCAAAAACGCAATTATTCAGAAAAACGAATCACAACCTCTGCGTTGGTAGAATCAAGTACAAAAGCTAATTAGTGAACAATACCGAGCTGGTATTAAAAGTCAAAAAGGAGAAGATCCTTTGAATTTTAAACATTACAAGGTCTTTTCAGACTTGCGTATTCAAAATGAAATAAATATTAATCGAAAAAAATGAAAATAAAAGGCTGAATTTTAAATTCAGCCTTTATATTTTATGGGGAGATGCACCAGCTTTTTTGTTTCAAAAAATTCCTCTTTATAAAAATCAGAAAGGTTGTATACAGTTGCCTTTGGGAAATCCAACAACTCATCAGCCAGATCGCCACCTTTTAAATAGATGATTCCATTTTTAAGTTCATGTTTTTGCTTTTTCGCCGTTTTTCCTTTTACCCAATGCACAAAGGTTGGCATTGCTGCTACAGCCCTACTGACAATAAAATCATAAGTATCCTTGACCTCCTCTACGCGACAATGAGAGGTCTTGACGTTGGTTAATTCCAAACCATCCACGACTTCATTGACAACTTTAAGTTTTTTGGCAATGCTATCCACCAAATGAAAACTGGTTTCAGGAAATATAATCGCCAAAGGAATTCCAGGAAAACCACCACCCGTGCCGACATCCATTATTTTTGATCCAGGCTTGAAAGAAATGAGCTTTGCAATCGCCAAAGAATGCAACACATGACGCAAGTACAATTCATCGATATCCTTACGAGAAACCACATTTATCTTGAGATTCCAATCTTTATAAAGGTCCTCCAATTGCTCAAATTGGTTCAATTGAAGTTCAGATAAATCAGGAAAATATGTTCTAATAAGTTGCATTTAGCGTAAATTTTCAGCAAAACTAAGCATTTTTGACATATATTTTTAGGATATTCTTATCAGGAGCGAATCATTAATTTATTATCTTTGTGCATCTGTAAATAATGACGTAATTTTTGACATTATCAGATTAAACATAAATCAATGACACAGCAAACTCTATCTTTTTCGAGAAATGATTCTGCGAAATTTTTCAGAACCCTCAATAAACGTGTAAATGATTATTTCAAAGACAACAATATAAAACGTACAGGAAATTGGAAAATATGGGTTAAAACCATAGTGATGTTTTCAATGTTTTTAACGCCCTATTTTTTAATTCTAACCCTTGACTTGCCAAATTGGGCAATGTTGTTACTTACTATTGTGATGGGAATTGGAATGGCTGGCGTGGGCATGAATGTCATGCATGATGGTAATCATGGTGCTTTTTCAGACAAAGACTGGATCAATCGTTTAATGGGAAGCAGCATCTATATTTTGGCTGGAAACGTATACAATTGGAAAGTGCAGCATAATGTACTTCACCATACTTACACAAACATCCATGGGCATGATGAAGATTTGGAAGCCGGACGGATTTTAAGGTTTTCAAGACATGCTAAATGGCACAAATACCACAGATTTCAACATTATTATTCCGTATTTCTTTATGGGCTTTTAACCATAAACTGGGCCATTACGACGGATTATCTTCAAATGAAACGTTATTTAAAGAGAAAATTATCTTATGGTAAATTTCCTAATCCTAGAACAGAATGGAGCAAATTAGTGATTTCTAAAATTGTGTATGTTTCTATTTGGATAGTTTTACCATTGGTATTGACCGACATTGCTTGGTGGAAATTATTGATTGGATTTTTTATTATGCATTATGTAGCGGGTCTTATTTTAAGTGTCGTATTTCAATTGGCACATGTTATGGAGGATGCTGAAATGCCATTACCAGAAGAAAGTGGCACGATGAAAAATACATGGGCCATTCATCAATTAAAAACCACAGTTAATTTCGGAACTAATAATAAAATTGTCAACTGGTTTACTGGTGGCTTAAATCATCAAGTAGAACATCATATATTCCCTCACATCAGTCATGTTCACTATTCCAAAATTTCAAAAATAGTGAAGGAAACGGCTCTCGAATTTAATCTTCCATACAAAGAGTATGCAACTACACGCAAAGCAATTGCAGCACATTTCAGATATTTAAAAGAAATGGGAATGAAACCTGCATTAAAAGCTTAATTTTTATTTATAAATGAACTTACTTTCAGATAGAATTTTAAACATGTCTACCTCTGCAACTTTAGCCATGGCCGCCAAGACCAGAGAATTACGGGCAGAAGGAAAAGACATCATCGGCTTAAGCCTAGGCGAACCCGATTTTAATACTCCAGATTATATTAAGGATGCTGCCATACAAGCCATCAAGGACAACTACAGCTCCTATACCCCGGTTGATGGGTATGTAGAATTAAAAGATGCCATCATCACAAAATTTAAACGGGACAATGGGTTGACCTATAATCATAATCAGATTGTGGTATCTACTGGCGCCAAACAATCTCTCGCCAATCTTGCAGCTGTATTGATCAATAAAGGTGACGAGGTAATTTTACCTTGCCCGTATTGGGTAAGTTATGCTGATTTGGTTAAACTTAATGACGGCACACCGGTGGAAGTGCCAACAACTATTGCAACAGATTTTAAGATGACCCCCCAGCAATTAGAAGCGGCGATAACACCAAAGACGAAAATGCTTTGGTATAGTTCTCCCTGCAATCCAAGTGGCTCTGTATATAGTGAAGCGGAATTACGTGCGTTAGCTGATGTTTTACAAAAGTACCCCGATATCATTGTAGTGTCTGATGAAATTTATGAGCATATTAATTTCTCTGGAAAACATGCGAGTATGGCTCAATTTGAAGATATGTACGATCGCACGGTGACAGTGAACGGTGTTTCTAAAGCCTTCGCTATGACCGGGTGGCGTATTGGATACATTGGAGGTCCAGAAAAAATTGCCCGTGCTTGCAATAAAATGCAAGGACAAATAACAAGTGGTGCCAATTCAATCGCCCAACGTGCTGTTATTACCGCCTTGAATGAATCGCCTTTGAGAGTGCAATTTATGATTGACGAATTTAAAATTCGTCGTGATTTGGTACTTGATCTTCTTAAAAATATTGAAGGATTTAAAACAAACATACCAGAAGGCGCATTTTACGTGTTCCCAAACGTGTCCTATTATTTTGGCAAAACTCTGAGAGGAAAAGCCATAAATAATGCGTCTGATTTGTCATTATATTTACTTGAAGAAGCTCTTGTAGCTACAGTTGATGGTGGTGCTTTCGGCAATCCCGATTGTATAAGAATCTCTTACGCCGCTTCGCAAGAGCAAATTATTGAAGCCATAGCACGTATTAAATCGGCACTGAACTAAATTAAAAGATTTTAATATATATTATATAAAAGCCACTTTGTAAGTGGCTTTTATAGTTTTCAAGGCTTATTTGAAGAAAAAAACACCCATAATTCTTTCTTAAATCAGACTCTTTATTCAATTTTCTGCAGAAAAACTAACCTTCTTATCAGGTAGTTAAGATCTTACAATTTCTACTTTTATGTCTTAATTTTCTCTCATTCTCAGTGATTTTTATTTTCTGGGACTTCGATGACAATATTTCATGTATTATGTAACTTGTTCAATATCAATGCTTTATATAAAATACGATTTTGTTATTTTTGCGAGAAATTATATTAAACGCTTCACAGTCGATTTACGATCTAACATATTAATTGTCAATGACTTAACCCTCCCCATGTGCATGTGAACACTAAGCATTTAATTACCTTTTAACATATTTTATGTTAAATTTTGGATATATTAACACGTTCTGTTGTTTTATATTCAAATATTCGTTTCTTTGTCGGCATAATTCTAACCATTTTATAAATGAAAACAAAAATTAGTTTAATTCTAACACTTTGTATAGTGTTCGTTGCACAGATGACATTTGCGCAACAAAAATCTATATCAGGGACCGTTTCTGATGAATCGGGAATGCCTCTGGCTGGAGTAAACATCTTAGTCAAAGGGACAACCACTGGAACACAATCCGATTTTGACGGGAAGTATTCCATAAGCGCTAAAGCTGGTGATGCTTTATCCTACACTTATGTCGGATTAAAACCTCAGCAAGTAACCGTGGGTGCCTCAAGTACAATTAACGTGACGATGGCGGAAGACGCGTCAGTTCTGGACGAAATCGTTGTAGTAGGATACGGTGTCCAAAGAAAATCAGAAGTAACGGGTGCCATTTCAAGTATTTCAGGTTCTGATATGCAAGGCTTAGTTACTCCAAGTTTTGAAGCTCAACTTTCAGGTAGAGCTGCTGGTGTTCAAGTAACATCTAACAACGGTATTCTGGGCGAAGCGCCAAGAATCAGAATTAGAGGTATTTCTTCTATTGGTTCAGGTAGCTCTCCACTTATTGTTGTAGATGGAATGCCAATTTACTCCGGTGATATTGGAGGTTCAACTGCAACGAACGGTTTAGCAGACATCAATCCAAATGACATTGAATCTTTCGAGATTTTAAAGGATGGTGCAGCAACAGCTATTTATGGATCAAGAGCAGCCAACGGGGTAATCTTAATCACTACTAAAAAAGGAAAAGTAGGTGCAATGAAAGTAAGCTACAGCAACACGACTGGTTTCGCAAAAGCTGTGAAAACTTTCGATCTTTTAGAAACTCCTGATTTCTTGGTTATCGCCAATGAAAAGCGTACAAATGCAGGAAGAGCTCCTAATGCAGTTGGTAGTGAGTTTAATACGGATTGGCAAAAAGCTGTTTTAAACAATAGTGCCTTTCAAACAGATCATAACCTCTCACTTAACGGCGGTACAGAAAAAACCAAATACTTTTTCTCCATGGGCTATGCTGACCAACAAGGTGTTGCAGTAGCTAATAGTATGATTCGTTATAACTTGAGATCAAACTTAGAACACAAAGTTAACAATTGGTTGACTATTGGAGGTAGCATCGCTATCACAAGAACGTCATACACAGGCTTAAATACTGGTCTTAACTCGTTGTCAGGAAACATTTTTAACGCGATCAGACAATTACCAAATACTCCAATTTTTGATCCTAACAGTGACTCAGGTTATAACTTTTCGGCAGATGGTGCTAACGTTGGTCCTTGGCAAAACTTATCTCCTGTAGGAGATAATATTCCTAATATTGCTTATGTATTGGCAAACAATAAAATCCAATCAAGGACCAATAGAACAATTGTAAATACGTTTGCTTCTATTGACCTATTTGAGGGATTAAATTATAGGTTTCAAGCCAGTGCTGATAACCCTTTAACTAAAGGATTCCAGTACAGAAATCCTAAACATGGTGATGGTAGAGGCGCAAATGGACTTCTTACGAATAATCATAATGACTTAATGCGATGGAACATCCAAAACATTTTAACCTATAACAAATCATTTAATGATGCTCATAATTTTGGTCTTACTTTAGTTAATGAATACCAAAAGGATAGAAACGAATCGTTTTATGGAACAGGAACAAATTTGCTAGATGAATTTTTTAATCAGAATCTTGTTTCAAACGCTTACGGTACACAAGAATCAGGAGGTGGTGTTAATGAAAATGGTATTATTTCATATATAGGTCGATTGAGCTATAATTACAAACAAAAATACTTTCTTCAAGGGTCTATTAGACGTGATGGTATTTCAAAATTAAGTCCAGACACAAGATGGAACAACTTTACTGGTTACTCAGGGGGATGGAACATTGCTAATGAGGAGTTTTTCAGTGGAATAAGAGGTACTATTAACGAATTCAAGTTAAGAGGTTCGTATTCGGAAGTTGGAAATACAGATATTGGAAACTATCCTTATTTGAACTTAGCCAGAGCCTCAAAATATGGGGATTTGAACGGGATTGTGTTCTCACAATTGGGTAGTGCTGCATTACTTTGGGAAACAAGTAAAAAGACGGATTTTGGTTTAGACCTTGCCTTATTCAATAATAAACTAAAAGTCAGTTTCGATTACTATAACAATGATATTGACGGCTTAATCCTTAACGTTCCAATTCCGCCTTCATTAGGTATTCCTGACAATAGAATTAAACAGAACGTTGGTGCCATGAGCAACAAAGGCTACGAATTTGGTGTGGACTACAGAGCAGTTTCGAATGAAAATTTCACTTGGAACATTACAGCTAATTTAACTTTAGATGAAAATAAAGTAATTAGTATTCCAGATGGTCAAGATATCGTAGGTGGTACATTTGGCGGAATTATTGGAGAAAACTTGATTATTAGAGAAGGTGAATCAATTAACTCTCTCTATGGCTATAAATATTGGGGTGTTAACGCAGCCAATGGAAATCCAGTGTATCATAAAGCTGATGGTACTTTGGTTCAAGGTGACATAACCAATCAAAGCTATTATGTTTTCGACCCTAATAACCCTACAGACCTGACCACGGCAACTTCATTGAGTGCTACAACGGATCGTGTGATTTTGGGAAGTACGCTTCCAACATATTATGGAGCTCTTATTAATAAATTCACTTACAAAAGTTTTGATTTAAGCTTTATGTTCCGTTTTAGTGGTGGTAATAAAATTTTCAATGCTACCCGAAGAGAGTTGGCAAACCAAAGTTTAAACAACAGTAGTAAAGAGATGTTAGGCAGATGGCAAAGTGTACAGGAGCCTGGAGATGGTATGACACCAAAACTTTGGGATGGTAGAGGCAACTTTATCAATATGGCGGGTATTGCAACCACAAGGTTCGTGGAAAAAGCTGATTTCATCAATTTAGACAATCTTACTTTAGGCTACCAAGTGCCAAAATCCTTAACTGACAGAGTTAAATTAGATATGGTCCGAATCTATATTCAAGGACAAAACATATGGAGCATAACTGACTATAAAGGTTTAAACCCAGAAATGGAAACAGGAGGTGTAGATTACAACGGAACTCCAAGATCTAGAATTTTATCCGTAGGATTAAATGTTAATTTATAATTTTAAAAAATGAAAAATATATTCAAATTTTTAGCAGTAACTGCACTTGGAATCGGAATGGTTTCATGTTCAGAGGAGGCTATTTTAGACTTGACACCCATCAATAATATTCCAGTTGATGCTGCCTTTTCTACGCCTTCATTAATTGAAAGCTCCATCAACGGGATGTATAACGCCGCAGCTCTTGGAGAGTATGACGGCAACCCTCGAGGCTACGTTTGGGGAGCTGCATTTGTGGAACAAGGGGATAATAGAGGTGAGGATGTGGTTAACGAAGCATCATTCTATGCATTTACATACCAAACAACCTATAACCCTTCTACCGCAAACAACGTGTATTATTGGATTGATGGTTACCGATTAATTAGCCGTGCAAATCTCATTATAGATGGTGTTACACAAGCAGTTGCGAGTGGCATTATTACTCAAGAAAAAGGGGATGACTATATTGGTCAAGCCAAATTTTTAAGAGGTATTACACATTTTGAATTGTTGACTTATTTTGCGAGACCTTATAATTTTACTGCTGGCGCTACCCATCCAGGTATCCCATATAGAGTAATAGGTGTTGACACGCAAGAAGAAATTGATGCCGATATCTTAAAAGGTAGAAACACAGTTGCAGAATGCTATACTAAGGTGTTAGAGGATTTAAATGATGCTGAAAACTTAATAAGCAATACGGAATTGACAAAAGCATCAAAAAATGCTGCCATTGCTTTTAAGACCCGCGTCTATCTTCACATGAGAAATTGGGACATGGTCATCACAGAAGGGACTAAACTTGCAGGTGAATATACCTTAACTGCTCATCCTGATGATGTCTTTGCAGATAACTCTGGTAATAGTGAATCCATTTTCTCGCTGTTAATGTCAGCAAGTAACAATCCAGGTGTGAATGCTGCTTTAGCTTCACAATACAATAACAGAAAATTAGTGTCCATCAGCCCTATTATCTGGAGAGACCTAAGTTGGTTGCCAACTGACAAACGCAGAACTGAAACTTATAAGGATCCAGTTGGTAAAAAAGAACCAACAGGGATGGTTTTTGAGTTTGGAGGACGAAAATACACTAACAAATATAAAGATATATTAAGCTATACTGATTACGCTCCAATAATACGTTATGCGGAAGTTTTATTAAGCATGGCAGAAGCAAACGCTAGAATATCGGCTCCAGACTTAGGACAATCCTTAACATTGTTAAATATGGTCAGAAATAGATCTCTGGCCGCTCCTGCAACAGAGGCATACACAGCAGCATCGTTTACCACGCCGAAAACAATGGTGGAAGCTATTTTAAAAGAACGCAGAATTGAGTTTTTAATGGAAGGCAGACGATGGTCAGACATTCACAGATTACAAGGAGATGATTTAGCGCCAATTGATGGTATTCCAGCAAAAGTAGCAAACGGAAGCCCTCCTGCCAGTGCATATGTTTTAGGAACACCTTACACTGGTCCTTATGGTGAGGCTGCTGTCCCTGCATCTGATTACAGATTCTTATGGCCAATTCCACAGCGAGAGCTGAATTCGAACCCAACCTTAGC
Organism: Flavobacteriales bacterium; assembly: GCA_038243395.1. GTDB lineage: Bacteria > Bacteroidota > Bacteroidia > Flavobacteriales > Flavobacteriaceae > Gelidibacter. The sequence goes on from JBBSRC010000022.1 coordinate 20,761, forward strand.
TGCAGAGCAGAATCCAGGTTGGTAATAAAGATTTTTTGTTAGTCTTTAACAGTAGTAGCTGCACATCATGAAAAAATGTGTAGCTATATAAAGTAGCCGTCTCGCAACCCGAGACGGCTTTTTTGATTCAAATATCTTTCAAATTTAACTTTATATTTATAATATAATTACATCCCATTATTATAATTCATTCCTCTATTGACGTCTTACATAATGACATTAAGGAGAAAAACTTTACCAAGAGTACTATTAATAAAGTAATCAAAGTGGTAGTAATAAAATCGATGAATTATGGAGTGCTACTATGCTATAATATTTTCACTTATTAGGACAAAATTCTTTAATCAAATTATTGAACGATTATATACCAGATATTGAAGCATATCAACACGAGAAATTAAATATTTATGTAATCTGAAATCCAATTTCAAAACTAACTAGGTATAAAATATTATTCTATTTTATTAACAGCTGCTGCAGTTGATTAAAAAAAGCAGCACTTACCTTTTATCCTATCTCCTCCCTATTTCAATAACTGAAAATTACTGCAAGAATATTTTAATAGGATTTTAATTTCTTTTAAATGATTATCAAAACAAAAATTCACATAAAAAAACGGCATTAAAGATTTTAGACCTTTAATGCCGTTATATAAAGTAATTAGTTAATTTATTACAATGGATTCTGTTCTAAAAGAGGGTTTGCATTTAAAGCATCTTGTGGAATTAACCACTGCCATCTCGAATCTCCCGCAGGCACATCAAACACAACCGCCAGGGATGGGGTATGATTTGCGCCATTTCTATCTAAAGGTTGGTTCAGACGTTTTAAATCGTAAAATCTAAAACCTTCACCCCATAATTCAACACGTCTTTGGATCAAAATTTCATCAATCAAAGCCTGTCCTGATGTGTTGGTAGTTGCGTAATCTGGATCTCTTACAACAGCCATTTCAGCAAGTACGTTTGCAGCTGAAGGATCGCCAAGATTTGCTTTTGCTTCCGCTTCAATTAAATACATTTCAGAAACTCTCATATAAGGAACATCCATTCTACTATCACCATTACCTTCAGCAATAAACTTCTGACTGGTGTAAGGTTTAAGTGAATGTGTTGATAATAATGAAACTCCAGGAGGCAAATTCAAATGCTGACCTGTTGGGTCAAACAATGATTTACGAACATCAGTAGGAGAAATCAGGTCGTATAATTTGCTGCTGATTGCTTTTGGATTTGGTCTGATATTAGAAGAACTATAGTTTCTAGAAATATAAGCACCAAAATTACCAAAATAATCAGTTTGATCTTCTTGAATATGACTACCCCACATCCATTCAGAACTCGAATAATCACTAAATTTATTGAAATAATCATCCGCATTCATCAAGGTATAGCCCACTCTAGCATCTTCAGCAAACTGAGCAGCCATTGGGTAATTACCTTGTACCAAAGCTATTCGAGCCTTAAGACCTTGTGCAATGCTCTTATCAAGATGTGATTTATTAGGCCTTACATACCCTTCTAAAGCAACTATAGCCTCATCCAAATCTTTGTGAATTTGGGCATACACTGCTTCCACAGAAGCACGTGCTATTGGCTCATCACCCGTATCTAAACGCAATGGCACTCCCATTTGTGAGTTATCTGATCCAGGAACATAACGTTTCCCATATCGTTGGACCATTTGAAAATAAGCCCATCCTCGGTAAATTAAAGCTTGTCCTAATGCTGCATTTTTATCTGCAATAGGACCTACAGCATCATCAGCACCAAGAATAAGGGTGTTAGCATTTCTGATGATTCTGTAATAAGTTCGGTATGGAAATAAGTCGTCACCACTGGTAGCACTTGTATGGACATTCCATTTGTAAGTGGGAATAAACCAACCATTAGCATTTGCAGTGTTCACATAATCCTCACCTAAATTCTCCATTTGCAACATTAAAGCGCTCTCTCCACTTCTACCTTGAGAGCCATATCTTACATATAAAGATCTGTGCATTCCATTAACCACCAAAAACATGTTATCGGTAGTTCCGGTTACACTGCCAGAAGCTATATCTTCCGTTGGAAGTTCATCCAAGAAGTCGCTTTGACAGGAATTAAAACTCACACCTGCCATTAATAGTACGAGCACTACTAGTTTGTTGTATATTTTCATAATTTTCATATTTTAGAATGTTACATTAACTCCAAGGGTAACAACTCTTGACGGAGTAAACCTGTTAGAGTTAGTTCCGTTAAAATTTTCTCCAGTTTCTAAACCTTTTATCGCATTAACTTGAAATAAGTTTTCTCCATTTACATATAATCTTGCTCTAGTAAGACCGATAGCATCAGCTAATTCTTTGAAATTATAACCAAAGCTCATTTGTCTTAAAGCAATATAATCTGATTTTACCAACCATCTATCTGATGACGCATTAAAGGCACTTGATTGGTTAACATCCAAACGAGGCACATTTGTAATGTCTCCAGGTTTTTGCCATCTGTTCACGATATCAGCGTGTAAAGTAGAACCATAAGAAGCTCCTGAACTCATTAAACTGGCATAGTTACTGTCATAAGTTTCACCACCTAATTGGTAAGTAAAAGTAAATCCAATATCAAAGTTTTTGTATGAGAACTCACTGTTGATCGCTCCGAACAAATCAGGAATAGCCGATCCAGCAAAACCATATAAAGCCTTGTTGTGATTGGTAGTTACCATGGTACCATCAGCCTTTGTTCTTACATCTGTTTCCCCTGTTTCTTGAAGTGCAGGATCTACTACATATAAAGCAGCACCATCGGCAGGGTCAACACCAGCCCAATTTCTCATCCAGTAGGAATAAATATCACCACCTACGACCAATTTCTTACTGCCATTAATAAGTTCTTCTTGTGGCAATTCAGTAATCTCATTTTTAAGCGTAGATGCGTTGATATTAAGTTTCCAATTGAAATCACGAGTTCTAACGATTCCAAAATTAACATCCACCTCAATACCCTTATTTGACATACTACCAATATTATCTGGAAAGTCATCTAACCCCGCTGATACTGGTAAAGGCACATCGAAAAGTAAGTTGTTAGATTTTCTGTGGTAATATTCCAGAGTTCCAGAAATCCTGTTATTTAAAAATCCAAATTCAAGAGCGACATCCGATTGAATATTGTTTTCCCAAGTTAATTCCTGATTTCCAGCGGACGATGCTAAAATACCACCCTCGCCCATATTATTATAGCCTAAAGAGAATAGAGGTTGACTAACATAATAACCTCCTAAGTTATCGTTACCAACTTCACCATAAGAACCTCTTAGTTTTAAAGTGTTGATCCAAGTGACATTGTTCATGAACTCCTCTTGATCAATACGCCAAGCACCACCTAACGAGTAGAAGTTACCCCATCTTACATCATTGCTAAATCTTGAAGACCCATCTCTTCTAAAGGAAGCTGACAAATAATATTTTTTGTCAAAATCATAAGTCATACTTGAGAAGTAACCTTCTATCGCAAGTTTTCTCGTATATGAATTTGTAACTAATCCTGTAGTAAAGTTGATCAGCTCCGAATTTCCATCAACAATTAACCCTGATTTAGAACCTCTAGAATAGTTTCTTTCGGTCATGAAACTTTCATGTCCTAACAACGCACCTACGGAGTGCCTGCCAAAAGTTTTATCATATTTTAAAAGTTGGTTATAATTAACCGTTGTATTAACAATACCGGTACGACCAGCTCTACCTTCTGTTGCACCATCGCCAACAAGTGGATTATCATAACTTTCATTATTGATAAAACGCTTGTCCAAGGCTGCGTTAAAAGTAAATGTGAAATCATTTAAAAACTTCAATTCAGCGTAAGCTCTACCATTAAAACTGAAATTTTTATCCTTATCAGTATTCAATAAGTTTTCTTGTACAACGTGTCTTCCACTTGTACTACCGATACGGTTGGTTCCACTATCGTAAATACGATCTCCACTATCATCAAGAATGTAAGCACCAGAAGACGTATCGTGTAAATACACTGGATAAATTGGCGCGATGTACCTTCCTACTCTAAATGGGTTTGCCAAACCTGTTGAACTGCCATCATTAGCATTGTTTGAAGTAGATGTTGCTCCAGCCATATTAAGACCAGTTTTTAACCAAGGCTCTAATTGCGAATTAATATTCACACGCGCAGTAACACGTTCAAAGTCTGATTTTCTGACATAACCTTCTTCATTCAAGTGTCCTAAAGACACATAATAATCAGTGTTCTCACTTGCACCACTGAATGAAAAGTTGATGTTTTTTCTTATTCCCGTACGCAATAGAGGCGCTTGCCAATCTAAATCATCAGGATATAATAATGAAGCTGCAGGATTCAACGTTCCATCATTAAGAACGATTTGATCATTTGGCACATTAAAAGGATTCGTGCCTAAGTTCGCAAAAATACCATTCGTGGCATCTATATTAGCTTGAGCTTCGGGTGTTGTTCCTGACATGGACAAACCATTTCTCATGGCTTCCCACATCAACGGATAATATTGTTCCGCATTGACTCTGTCGTATTCTGAAACACCTCTAGTTACAATGCCCGTACTCGCTTCTAAAGAATAAGTTCTAGAACCTTTCTTACCTTTTTTCGTAGTAATTAAAATTACCCCGTTAGCAGCTCTACTTCCATAAAGTGATGTAGATGCGGCATCTTTTAAAACAGTTAAGCTTTCAATATCATTAGGATTGATGCTTGAAAAGCTTCCAACATATTCCACACCGTCCACAACAATAAGCGGGCTGCTTGAAGCATTAATCGAACCAATACCTCTCACTCGGATACTAGGACTTGAACCTGGTTGCCCATTAGCTGTCGATACTTTAACTCCTGCCGAAGCACCGTCTAATGCCGTAATCACGTTCGTTAAAGAACGTTTTCCGATAGATTCAGAATCAATTTGTGTGGCCGATCCCGTAAAATCTGATTTAGCAGAAGTCCCATAAGCTGTTACCACTACTTCGTCTAAAACAGAAGCATCTTCTGGTAAAGTAACTTTAATGATTGCTCCTGTTACCGTAACTTCTTGAGTTTTGTAGCCTAAATAAGAGACTACGAGTGTTGAATTTCGCTCTGCAGTTAGGGAAAAATTCCCGTCAAAATCTGTTTGAGCTCCAGTTGCCGTTCCTTTCAAAATAACAGAAGCGCCAACAATAGGCATTCCATCATCAGAAACCACACTGCCGTTAATTTCCATTTTTTGTGCTATAGCCACAGAGCACATGAGGAAAAATGCCATAAAAATGTAATAGCTTTTAATTTTCATAAATCACAAAGTGTTTGTTAGTAAAAAATTGTTAAATAAAATAGAGATAAAGTATGATGGTGAACATCAACTTTATCTCTTCTTTGAAAATTCTTGCAATATTAAACGATCATAAGAACCGTGCATAGATACCTCAAAAAAAATCATTTTCCAAAACGCAAAATCCATTTAATGATCTTTTCCATCAAAAACTGGTGCGTTTTTATCGAATTAAACCTAAAAAAGATTCAAAAAATGACAAATCATCAATAAACTACGCGACATTTAAAAAACTATAACCTATTGGTTGAGAATTACCTGAGATTCGATTTTGTAGATAAACTAAACGATTTGTGATTTCCAAAAGTGACAATCCTTTGCCTCAATTGAAAATCTCGATTTACATGTAAAAAAGTCGAATTTTTTATTAAAAATTTTTATTATCATGAAAATTTTTATGTTTTGATAACCTCAGCGCTAAGCCGATTAATGGTCAAAGCGTCAATTCTAGGACTAAAAATCTTTGAAAAAGGTGTTTTAATAGTCCATTAAATGTTGTTTTTTTACTGATTATTCAACAAATAAAATTTCAAGAAACCGCTTAAATTTTGCTGAGATTTCATAAATAATTTGAATTAAATAGTAAGGATATTTGTAATAGATGAAAGAAATCTGAAGTTTCTGAACGCCTCACGAAGCTTCTTAATGAAGACTTACAATTGGAATTCCGGAAAGTTTTGTTACCAATTATATAAACAAGGGAAAGGATAGATGGAAATATTTAACAAGAATATGTTCTATAAAATCTATAAATTTCTGGATAGCAAAATTTCTCTGAGAAACTTAAATTAAAGTTTCTGTAGTTCCTTAAAACTTATCTATTTCTCCAAAAGAAAGGCGTCAATAACACCAACACAGTAAACAATTCCAAACGCCCGATGAGCATTAAAAAAGAAGCCCACCACTGCGCTAAAGGTGGCAATGCAGCATAGTTGTTAACCGGACTAAAGGCGCCCAATGCAGGGCCGATATTCCCTAAACTTGAAGCCGACAATCCAATAGCCGATTCAAAATCAAGATTGAACATTGAAAAGACTAAAGCCCCTACAATAAAGGAGATCATATAAAGAATGAAAAACCCGAGAATATTATACACGACAACGCCTGTTATCGCTTTTGAATTGTAACGCACGGGCAAAACAGCATTAGGATGAAGTGCACGTTTAAACTCCAGAAAGCCGTTTTTTATTAAAATCAGATGGCGTACAACTTTGACTCCACCCGAAGTACTTCCGGCAGAAGCGCCTAGAAACATCAACCCAAAGAAAAGCACCAGCAAAAATGGGGTCCATAAAGTAAAATCGGCCGTAACAAATCCGGTGGTGGTAATTACGCTTACCACCTGAAATAACCCATGCCTAAACGCACCTTCAGCTCTACCCCATACCAAAGGATGATTAATTGAAGACAGCGACAAATCCGCTTTGAAATAAATGACCAATGCCGCAATAATTGTAAAGGATGCAACAAACCTGAAATACCAACGTAGCTCTTCATCGCCCAAAGCTTTTTGTACTTTTCCTTTAAAGGCATAGTAACTCAACACAAAGTTAGTACCCGCCAAAAACATAAAAGCAATGATGATATATTGAATGATAGGTTGATCGTTCCAGTAAGCCACACTCGCATTTTTTGTAGAAAATCCACCAGTAGACAAGGAACTCATGGCATGGTTGATCGCATCGAAAAAAGACATCCCGGCCGCTTTCAACAAAATGGTTTCGGCCACCGTATATCCAAAATAAATTAACCATAAGCGTTTTGCTGTATCGGTAATTCGAGGATGTAATTTGTCAGCACTTATCCCAGGCGCCTCTGCAGTAAACAACTGCATCCCGCCAATACCTAATAACGGTAAAATGGCGATTGCTAATACAATAATTCCCATACCACCAATCCAGTGGGTCATACTTCTCCAGAACAGGACGCCTTTTGGAACAATCTCGATATCATTTATTATGGTAGCACCAGTCGTGGTATACCCCGACATGGTCTCAAAAAAAGCACTGGTGAAACTAGGGATGACTTCAGTGGCCATATATGGCAACACCCCCGAAATCGTCATGACAATCCAACCAAAGGTTACCACCACATAACCTTCGCGTTTGTTCATCTCCTTACTATGATTTCTGGAAGCGAACATTAAAAGAACACCTGCTAATAATACCGATATTCCTGATATGAAGAGTTCTAAAGTCACACCGTCATCATAAATCAGGCTCACTAAAGTGGACAATAACATAAAGCCACCATTAAATAGTAGCAATAATCCAAAAAAGTAAATTATGATTTTGTAGTTGAGTTTCATAGTATTTTTTAAACCTGATAGCTATCGATAGAAGGTCTCAGTATCCACAGCTATATTTAATTTTGTTTAAGTAACTCAGTATGGTCTGAAGCTTTTTGATTCTTTTACTTGTTTAGAAAAAGAATTTTTCTACTTCGGTAATCGCCATCGGAAGACAACAAACTACGACCCTATCTCCCGCCTGCACCTGAAAATCTCCCAAAGGTATAATTCCTTCGCCATTTCTTATCACGCCGCCAATAATCGCAGAACGTGGAAAATCTAACTCTTTTATAAACTTATTATTAATTTTTGATTTGGATTTGACCATAAACTCCAATAATTCAGCATTCATATTATTGAGTTTGGTCATGGCAACCACTTCTCCTTTGCGGATATATCTAAATATATTATTGGCTGCCAACAGTTTTTTATTGATTAAGGTATCAATACCAATGGATTCAGATATCTGATAATAATCCATATTTTCGACAAGGGCAATGGTTTTTTTAACCCCTTTTGATTTGGCTACGAGGCAGGACATTATATTGGTTTCTGAATTCCCGGTTACCGCAATAAAAGCGTCCATATTACCAATGCTTTCCTCTTCTAATAATTCCACATTACGGCCGTCGCCATTAATAATAAGCGCATTAGGCAAAGCATCAGCCAATTCAAAAGCCACTTCCCTATTACTTTCAACAAGTTTGACGTTGAATTTTGCACCACATAAATATTTGGCAATTTTATGACCAATGCTACTCCCTCCAAGAATCATAACGTTCTTAACCACCAACCTTACTTTTCCTGAGAGCTCAAATAATTCCTCGTCGCCTCCTTTTGAAGTCACAAAAATAACCTTATCGCCTTCTTTGAACTCCGTATCTCCGCGCGGAATGATCGTGTATTCCGTTCCAAAACGTTGAATAGCAATCGGTACAAAACGGAGTTGTGAAAAATCCTCAGCGGCCTCTTGAACCGTTTTATTTACAAAACTTGCTGTTTTCGAGAGTTTTAAACTTAACATCGTCAAAGCACCCTCCTCAAACTCATAACTATCATTAAATCCATATTCGTTGATGAGCAATTCAATCTCACCTGCGGCCAATGATTCTGGAGAAATCAACTCGTCAATCCCAAATTTGGAAAAACCAACCTCATCCTTCTGATCAATAAATTCTGTATTTGAAATTCTGGCAATTGTACGTCTAGCACCAAGTTGTTTCGCTAAAACACAGGCCGTAATATTAGTGGTTTCTGAAGATGTTACGGCAATAAACAGGTCAGAATTGTCAATTCGAGCATCCTTCAAAACTGCAATCGACGTCGCATCGCCCTTAACCACCCTAATATCCAAGTGATCAATGGCGTAAACCAGACTTTCTTTTTTGGTGTCAATTAAGGTAATTTCTTGGGATTCGTAAGATAATAACTTCGCCAAATGAAATCCGACTTCACCAGCTCCTGCAATGATTATTTTCATTAATTATTGGATTCAAAAAACCATACAAATATAAGATATTTAATAGTCCCTATTTAGATTGGAAACTTTTATAATACATTTTTGAACATTCAAAACAAAGTGTTTACCACACCTATAGCTTCGATTAAACTCGATATCATTTTAGTATTTCACTTAAACTTGACAAATTAGCAATGAAAAAATATGTAGTTTTGGCAAAAATAGTGTCATGTCAGAAAAAGTAAAACCATATAAGGACAGTCAGTTAGACAAAAAGGAACAAGTGACCCAAATGTTTGACACCATCTCAAAAGAATATGACGGATTAAACCGCGTTATTTCATTTGGGATTGATGTGAAATGGCGTAAAAAAGTGGTGGACATCATCGCTAAAACACAAGCCACTCGCATCCTTGACATCGCAACTGGCACAGGAGATTTAGCTATAAACCTTGCGAAAACCGATGCCAAGGAAATTATTGGATTAGACATAAGTCCAGGCATGCTCGAAGTTGGCAGAAAAAAAATTGCTGCGAAACATTTGGACAGCAAAATAAAAATGATGCTTGGGGATTCTGAAAACCTTCCTTTTGAAGATAACAGTTTTGACGCCATTACCGTTGCTTTTGGTGTTCGCAATTTTGAAGATTTAGAAAAAGGACTTTCTGAAATATTCCGAGTTTTAAAACCTAATGGGACTTTTGTGATTTTGGAAACTTCGGTTCCGGTCAAGGCGCCATTTAAGCAAGGTTACAAATTCTATACAAAATATATTTTACCAGCCATTGGAAAAATGTTTTCGAAAGATCGTGTGGCCTATAATTATTTGAGCGAATCTGCATCTGTTTTTCCTTATGGTGAAGCTTTAAACAATATTTTAAGACAAATTGGGTTTAATAATGTCGAGGACTTGCCTCAAACATTTGGTGTAGCAACCATATATAAGGCAGCCAAGTAATAATCCTAAATTAATTGACCTATACCCATTACCATGAAAAGAACCGTTATTATCATACTGCTTTTACTGATTTGCAATTCGGCATCCGCGCAATTGTTCAATAAGGAAAAAATCAGGAATCAAGAGAATTTCGATAAACAATTCTTGACCTGGGGTTATTTTTTAGGTTTTAATAGTTATGACTTTAAGTTTGATTATAAGGCATCCCAAGCCTATGAAAAAGATATTCTGGTAGATAACAGTATTGGATTTAATGTAGGTTTAATTGGAGATTTGCGCATCAATGAATATTTTAATCTCCGTTTTGAACCAGGGTTATACATTTCCAAAAGAAACCTTCAGTATGACGAAAGCCATTTTGATCCCGCTAAATTTCAAGTTTCTAATTTGCTCCGAGAAGTGAATTCTACCTATATCCATTTTCCTCTATTATTAAAAGTGTCCACCAAACGCCTTAATAATTTCAAACCTTTTGTGGTTGGTGGATTCTCCACAGCTTTAAATCTGTCGAGTAACGAAAACAATGCAGAAGACAATAGCACTACACAATTCCGTACCAAGAGAGCCATGTTATTTTATGAAGTCGGGTTTGGGATTGACTTTTATTTGGAGTGGTTTAAGTTCACGCCATCCATCCGAGGTGTTTTTGCGATCAATGATGAATTGATCAGAGATAATGACCCAAATAGTCCATGGACCGGTAATATTGAATCCATGAAAACACGTGGCGTCTTTGTGAATTTCACGTTCCAATAGGTTTTTGAGGGGTGAGGTTGTAGGTTTGAGGTTTGAGGTGCGCGAAATTGCTTAACAATTTTGCTTTTGAAAATTTACATCTGATATATTGCCAGATCGGCCTTTTCAACAATCCAAAATCAACAATCTTCAATCATCAATCATCAATCTCAAACTCCACCGCTCCCATCAACTAATCCGTCATACCTCATACCTCATCCCTACTTCCTCCTCTTAAACTCACTTAACAAAATAGCCGTAGCGGTCGCCACGTTTAAACTTTCAGTAGCCTGATGTGTGCTAAAACTCGGAATACTTAATCTAGTTTCAATCAGCTTTTCAATTTCTGAAGAGATACCATTCGCTTCATTGCCCATGATCAAAACACCTTTTTTAAGCAATTCACTTTCATAGATATTTTTACCATCCATGAACGTACCAAACTTTTCAATTTTTAAATCCCTTAAAAAATCTTCTAAGTTCAGATAAACAACATTGACGCGGGTTAACGAACCCATAGTAGCTTGTACCACTTTCGAATTATAACAATCTACTGTCGTTTCACTGCACACCAAATGTTCAATGCCAAACCAATCGCACAACCTTATGATCGTGCCCAAATTACCCGGATCACGAACGGCATCCAAGGCTAAAATTAATTTATCTGCGTTGACTTTTTCCGCTATCGGCATTTCAAAAATAGCCACCACCTGTTGTGGCGTGTTTAAACCACTTATTTTTTTAAGTGCTGTCTCAGAAATTAAACTGAACTTTTCAGGCTTACAATCAAAATCAGTACTAAGGGCATATAAATGATGTAGCTTGTAATGTGACCGTAAAAATTCATCAACTGTCTTTTTTCCTTCCACCACAAACAGTCGGTGTTTAACGCGCTCCTTTTTTTGTCTTAGACTTACAATTAATTTTATCTGATTCTTTGTTAACATCAAAATGTATTTACTTTTGTCACGTTATTAATTCCAACAAGGATTTTTTAATGTTTGATTTACCACTTATAAAAACAGTAAATTTGAGCCCATCAATCGTTATGTCAGTTTCCTCTTGAAAGTTAAAGTAGCAAAAATATCATTTATTACGACATTATTCATCATGTTGTACTCTTGCAATGCTGTAAAACGGGTCAGCCAAGATGATCTTTTGCTAATGAAAAATACGGTTTATGTCAACGATAAAAAAAATAATACCGACGCCCTCAACAACTTATTATATCAAAAACCTAATGGCAGATTACCCTTATTCGGAATTCCGATAAAACTTCACATTTACAATTTGGCACGGCCAAATATTGACTCTATTTTAGACGCTAAATATAGAAATTCTGAAGCTCCCAAGACTGGTCTCAAAAACTTTATTTCCTTAAAACAGTACGAAGCGGTTATCATTTCAAAAAGAGATTTCAATAATTGGCTTAAGAAAACAGGAGAGCCTCCTGTCATTATTAATACTTTAAAAACAGAAAAATCAACCACCAATCTTAAAACTTACTATTATAAAAATGGTTGGTTTAATGCCGATGCTTCCTACAAAATAGATAGTACAGGCAATAAAAGAGCAGAAGTGAAGTATGATGTAAATACTGGCAATCCTTACTTTTTGGATTCCATCAGAACGCGTATAGCTTCGCCAGTAATAGATACATTATACAAAACGTTGAAAGATAAATCTCTTATTATTAAAGGAGAGCAGTTTAAAGAAGCTAATCTAACCCATGAGCGCGAGCGTTTGACCACAGAATTACGTAATTCTGGACTTTTTCATTTTGCCCAGGATTATATCACTTTTGAAATCGATACCATCGGCACCCATAAAAAAGTAAATACCGATATCATCATCCAAAATAGGACTATTAGATATGATGACTCTCTCGAAGTGAAACCTTTTAATATTTATACCATCAAGGACGTCAACATCTTTACGGATGATACTTTTCTAAATAAAGACGTCACGCCCACAGATACCATCAATTATCGAGGCTTTAATATCTATAGCCACGGAAAATCCAAGTACAGAGCAAAAGCATTAACCGATGCCGTTTTTATAACAAAAGACGCCATTTTTAAAGATCTCAATCGTACACGAACTTATCGGTATTTAAGTGAATTGCGCACGTTTAAGTATCCAAACATCGAGTATGTTGAAAATGTGAACGACACCACTTTGACCGCTAATATTTATTTGATCCCCAAGAAAAAATTTGGGCTTAATTTCAATACAGAAATTTCTCAAAGTAACATCCAAACCGTTGGGTTTGCCTTCAGTGGCGGACTTTTGATTAGGAATGTTTTTAGAGGTGCAGAAACCTTAGAGGTTTCTGGTCTTGGATCGATTGGCGCCTCCAAGGATGGAAGGAATGTCAAAGATGGTTTTTTTGACATCACTGAAGTAGGAGCTACGATTAAACTTACTATTCCGCGTTTATTTTTCCCAGTCAATACTGATAAGATCGTACCAAAATTTATGTCCCCAAGCACCAGGATTAGTGCAAGTGCCACAAGTCAACGTAATATAGGATTGGACAAACAAAGCCTTACAGGGATCTTGAGCTACAATTGGTATCCGAATGAGAAAGTAACCAACACCTTCGACTTTTTTAATATCCAATATGTGAAAAACTTGAATACCGATAATTATTTCGGTGTTTATCAAACCTCTTACAAAAGTCTCAACAGCATCGCCCGTAATTACAATGCTGATCGCAATTATTTTAATGAAAACGGAAATCTCATTATCCCAAGAGGTGCCAATGCTTTTATAAACGATGTATTAAATCCAAAATCGGGCCTCAATGTCTCAGATAGCGATCTCTCAACAGTGGGTAATATATCTCAACGTCAAGACCGTTTAACTGAAAATAACTTGATCATTTCCTCTAGTTTCAATTACATCAAAACCAGACGCGAAAATATTTTTGACAACGACTTCTCGATCATCCGATTTAGAGTTGAATTTGCAGGAACTATATTATCCAACATTTCAAAACTGGCAGGAGCTCCAAAGGATCAAAATGGGCGTTATGATATTTTTGGGGTGGCATTCTCGCAGTATGCCAAAGGCGAATTTGATTATGTCAAGTATTGGGATTTAGGAAAGAAAAGCGTTTTTGCCCTGAGAAGTTATATCGGCATTGCGGTACCGTATGGCAACTCCGGAAACATTCCTTTTTCTAAAAGCTTCTTTGCTGGCGGACCCAACGATAATCGTGCGTGGACCGCTTATAATCTAGGTCCAGGCAGTTTGAAATCAACGAACGAGTTTAATGAAGCAAATTTCAAACTTCACTTTAGTGCGGAGCAACGCTTCAATCTTTTTGGCTCATTATACGGTGCATTTTTTGTCGATGCCGGAAACATATGGAATGCGTTGGATGATGTAACTGACAAAGCCCAAACTTTTGACAGCCTTAATTCGTTAAAAGATATTGCGGTAGGCTCAGGATTTGGCGTGCGCTATGATTTTAAGTTTTTTGTGCTTCGCGGGGATATCGGCTTTAAAACATATGATCCATCTTATGACTTAGGAGACCGCTGGTTTAAAGATTACAACTTCGGAAATGCTGTTTATAATATTGGGATTAACTATCCATTTTAATGCTTCGACAAGCTCAGCAACCATGCTTCGACCCTTCGACCCTTCGACCCTTCGACAAGCTCAGGGCGGCGCAAGCTCAGGGCGGCGCAGGCTCAGCAACCAAAATTGGAAGATCTATATCCGCCAACTTCTAGATTCAAAATTAAACACGTGAATAACCAAAACCATTCATAACTTCAAAAGTTTGATCCCTAGGGTTATCATACTTCCTATTCAGTTTCGTTCTTAAACTGTCGACAATCCTTAAACTATAAGCTTTTCGGCACAAAAAGAGTAGTGTGTTCATAAAAACAACAGCGCCAAAACCTCCTCTTTGCTTTAATTTGATTATTTTTGAAACTAAATAAAAATTAAAATCTTATGAGTCACAACATAAAGCCAGGAGTTGCTACCGGCAAAGAAGTGCAAGCTATTTTTAAATTGGCGAAAGAAAAGAATTTCGCTTTACCAGCAGTGAACGTTATTGGATCAGACACCATTAATGGGGTTTTAGAAACTGCTGCCGCTTTAAATGCGCCAGTAATTATCCAGTTTTCTAATGGTGGCGCGATATTTAACGCAGGAAAAGCATTGAGTAATGACGGGCAAAAAGCCGCCATTGCAGGTGCGGTTGCAGGTGCAAAACACGTACATCTTATGGCTGAAGCTTATGGTGTTCCCGTAATTTTACATACCGACCATGCCGCAAAAAAATTACTGCCTTGGATTGATGGTCTTTTAGATGCCAGTGAACAGCACTTTAAAGAAACCGGAAAACCATTATACAGCTCGCATATGCTTGATCTTTCTGAAGAACCTTTGGAAGAAAATATCGAGACTTGTAAGACCTATTTAAAGCGTATGAGCAAAATGGGAATGACCTTAGAGATTGAATTGGGTATTACTGGTGGTGAGGAAGATGGTGTTGATAATTCTGATGTGGACGTTTCTAAATTATACACACAACCAGAAGAAGTTGCCTATGCTTATGAAGAATTAAGCAAGGTAAGTGACCAATTTACCATTGCCGCCGCGTTTGGAAACGTACACGGGGTTTACAAACCTGGGAACGTCAAATTGACTCCAAAGATTCTTAAAAACTCTCAAGAGTTCCTATCTAAAAAACACAATTTACCTCATAATCATATTGACTTTGTATTTCACGGCGGTTCGGGATCAAGTGTTGAAGAAATAAGAGAAGCTATTGGATATGGGGTCATTAAAATGAATATCGACACGGATATGCAATATGCGTTTATGAGTGGTATTCGCGATTACTTCAAGGAAAATGAGGCTTATTTACAGTCTCAAATTGGAAGTCCTGACGGCGCAGATTCACCAAACAAGAAGTACTATGACCCGCGTGTATGGCTTCGCAAAGGCGAGGAAACCTTCGTCGAAAGATTAAAAAAGGCGTTTGAAGATTTAAATAATGTGAATACTTTATAACTTTGCATTATTGAAATTACATTTTTATTAAGATTTTGAACTTCAAAATCTTAAATTATAAATCTAAAATTATAAATCATCATGTCTTGGTTTAAAAGAAAAACAAAAGGTATTACCACTACGACGGAGGAGAAAAAAGACACACCAAAAGGCTTGTGGTATAAATCTCCGACGGGTAAAATTATAGATACCGAAGAACTAGAGAAAAACTTTTTTGTAAGCCCTGAAGATGGATACCATGTAAGGATTGGCAGTAAAGAATATTTTCAAATTTTATTTGATGACAATCAGTTTAAGGAACTCGATGCTAATTTATCGTCTAAGGATCCTTTAAAATTTGTGGACACCAAAACATATCCAGACCGTTTAAAAGCGGCCGAGGAGAAAACCAAGCTTAAAGATGCCGTACGCTGTGCCGTAGGAAAATCTAAAGGAAAGAATATAGTTGTAGCCTGTATGGATTTCGCCTTCATTGGTGGATCGATGGGAAGTGTGGTGGGAGAAAAAATTGCGCGTGCCGGTGAATATGCCTTAAAGAAAAAGTTGCCATTTTTGATCATTTCAAAATCTGGTGGTGCACGTATGCAGGAAGCCGCATTATCACTAATGCAGTTAGCCAAGACATCTGCTAAATTAGCGCAATTGGCGGACGCAGGCATTCCTTATATCTCTTTATGTACGGATCCAACTACTGGCGGAACAACCGCCTCTTTTGCCATGCTTGGCGATATCAATATCAGTGAACCTGGTGCTTTGATTGGATTTGCAGGACCTCGCGTGGTAAGAGATACTACAGGACAAGAGTTACCAGAAAATTTCCAAACTGCGGAATTTTTATTAGAACATGGATTTCTAGATTTTATTACAGAACGCAAAGATTTGAAAAACAAAATCAATCTTTATATCGATTTGATTACCAATCAGCCGTTGCGCGTTTAAAATTAAATTTTTTATAAATTAATATGCCACCATTAAACGACTCAAATTGTCGTTTAATGGTGGCATATTTTATTAAGGCTATTAACTTATGCTCTTCTGAAATGCAAACTGAACGTGGAGCCAGCATCTACTTGACTTTGAATCTCTATCTTCCCTCCCATGCTTTCCATATGGTTTTTGGTAATGAATAGACCAATACCCTGGGCATCTTCATGCTGATGGAATGTCTTTTTAAATTGGAAAACATCGTGCCTATGCGCATCAAGATCAATTCCTAATCCATTGTCAGTTACCTGCAAAATCACAAAATCATCATTAACTACCGTACGTAGCTCTACGTGAGATTTTCGGTCTTTACAACGGTATTTTATGGCATTGGTCAAAAGATTGAGAATGACACTATCTAAATAAACAGGAATAGCCAATATCTCGAGCTCGTCATCAACCGCATTTACGATTTTACATTTCTCATGGCGTGCTAGTGCACTAATATTATATAAATTATTTGTTACAAAATCATTTAAGTTCAGGGGTTTCAAACTGTCTTGTGTAGAGAAATCCTCTTTTCTAACCTCATTAAGATTGCAAATAGTACTTTCCAATTGCGAGAGCGCTTCTTTGAGCATTATAAAGTTATCGTCCTTTTTAATTTCTTTAAGTTCTTCCTCCATGAAACCGGCAATTACTTTTAGATTACCTAGGTGGCTACGAATATCATGGGTGGCGATATGAGCAAAATCCCTAAGTCTTTCATTTTGGTTTCTGGCGATATCGGTTAAGGAATTCATTTGCCAAAGCATTTCTTGATGCTTGGTAATGTCCACCGCTTGGGAGATAAAGTAAAGTGGCGTATTATCTTCATGAAACGCCAAGGATACGGATGATAAAACCCAAATAATCCGTCCTGTTTTATGAAAATAGCGCTTCTTCATTTGATAACTATCAATACTACCTTCCAGGAGCTGCGCCTTTTGTTCCATGGCCAATGGCAAATCATCCTTATGGGTAATATCAGGAAAGGTCATCGTATATAACTCTTCCTGAGAATAGCCCAAAAGATCCAACAAACTCCGATTAACCATTCCCCATTTGAAGTCCAATCCGACAATCGCGATACCGTTAGGAGCATGATCAAAAATATTTTCAAAGAGCTTATCTTTTATATTGACTAAGTATGTTGGCATCTGAATAAGATAAAAGTGAAAATCAAAAATAGCTTTGAATCCTGTATTTCCTTAACGCATTAACGAATATTTATAATGTTTCTGCCGAGAAATCAATCAAATATTTCTTATCTGCACTATTCTTAATATTATAATTATCCCTATATTTGCAGCTTGGTTCGAAATCCGAATCGTACATAACAATCATTTACAATAATATTAGCATGTATTTAGATCAACAAGAAAAAGAAGCCATTTTTACAAAACACGGTAAAGGTGCAAAAGACACAGGTTCTGCTGAAGGGCAAATTGCTTTATTCACTTACAGAATCAATCATTTAACAGGACACTTGAAAAAAAATCGTAAAGATTATAATACAGAGCGTTCATTGGTAATGTTAGTTGGGAAACGTCGTGCTTTGCTCGATTACTTAACTAAGAAAGATGTCTTAAGATATCGTGCCATCGTAAAAGAATTAGGATTAAGAAAATAATCACTAAAAAGACTACGCCTTTCGCGTGGTTTTTTGTTTGCGTTAGGGATTGCAGCGGCATCCTTTTTTGTTTTTCACAAAAAGATACAGCGGAAAGCCCGACCCTTTTTAGGGTAACGCCCAAATAATACTTACAATAACATTCCCGCAATCGAAAGCGTCAAACATTCGAAGTAGAAGAAGCTCATTACTGTTTTTCATTGGTCAACACAACACTACACAACAACAACGCAACGACCATTGTTTAATTTAGAATTAAGAAATTTATGATTCCAAAAGTTTTTAGAGAGGTCATTGACCTTGGTGATGGACGGACAATCTCCATCGAAACCGGAAAATTGGCTAAGCAAGCTCATGGTTCGGTTGTAGTGCAATCGGGAAACTGTATGTTATTATGTACAGTCGTTTCCAATTACAAACAAAGTGACGTTGACTTTTTACCTTTAACAGTAGATTATCGTGAGAAATTTGCTGCTGCAGGTCGTTACCCAGGAGGTTTCTTCAAAAGAGAAGCAAGACCAAGTGACGGTGAAGTATTGACTATGCGCTTAGTGGATCGTGTTCTACGTCCATTATTCCCATCGGATTACCACGCTGAAACACAAGTGATGATTCAATTAATGTCTCATGACGAAGATGTAATGCCTGATGCTATGGCTGGATTAGCTGCTTCTGCTGCAATTCAGTTATCAGATTTCCCTTTTGAATGTGCCATTTCTGAAGCTAGAGTTGGTCGTATCAATGGTGAATTCATTATCAACCCAACACGTGCACAATTATTGGAATCAGACATCGACATGATGATTGGAGCTTCTGCTGATTCTGTGATGATGGTTGAAGGTGAAATGGATGAAATTTCTGAAGAAGAAATGGCCGATGCCATTAAATTTGCCCACGAAGCGATTAAAATACAATGTGCTGCTCAAGTAAGATTGGCAGAAGCCTTTGGAAAGAAAGAAGTTCGTGAATATGCTACCGAAAGAACTGACGACGATTTAGAAAAGAAAATTCATGACATGGCTTATGATAAGGTGTATGCTATTGCAAAAGCCGGATCAGCAAAACATGAACGCAGTGCAGCATTTGATGCTATCAAAGAAGAAGTTAAAGCTTCGTTTTCTGAAGAGGAATTAGCAGATTACGGCGGGATGGTTTCTAATTATTACCGTAGCGCTGAAAAAGCTGCTATTAGAGATTTAACTTTAAACGAAGGAATACGTCTTGACGGAAGAAAAACATCTGACATCAGACCAATTTGGTCTGAAGTAGATTACTTACCATCTACTCACGGTTCTGCACTTTTTACACGTGGAGAAACTCAAGCTTTAGCAACGGTTACTTTAGGAACTTCTAGAGAAGCGAATCAAATAGACATGCCATCATTTGAAGGTGAAGAGCGTTTCTATTTACATTATAACTTCCCTCCTTTCTGTACTGGAGAAGCACGGCCAATCCGTGGTACATCTCGTAGAGAAGTAGGTCATGGTAATTTAGCACAACGTGCATTAAAAGGCATGATTCCTGAAGATTGTCCTTACACTGTAAGAGTTGTATCTGAAGTATTAGAATCTAACGGTTCATCTTCTATGGCAACCGTTTGTGCTGGTACAATGGCGCTTATGGATGCTGGGGTGCAAATGAAAAAACCTGTTTCTGGGATTGCCATGGGATTAATTTCTGATGCTAAAACTGGAAAATATGCTGTTCTTTCTGATATTTTAGGTGATGAAGATCACTTAGGAGATATGGACTTTAAAGTAACTGGTACTGCCGATGGTATTACTGCTTGCCAAATGGACATCAAAGTAAAAGGATTGGGTTACGAAATTTTAGAGAATGCTTTACAACAAGCACGTGACGGTCGTTTACATATTCTTGAAAAGATAGTAGAAACTATTGCTGTACCAAATGCTGATGTGAAAGCACATGCTCCAAAAATGATTACCCGTGTGATTCCTAATGAATTCATTGGTGCATTGATTGGACCTGGTGGAAAAGTAATCCAAGAGTTACAAAAATCTACTAAAACGACGATTGTTATCAATGAAGATCCTATTACTGAAGAAGGTATTGTGGAAATTTTAGGTACTAATCAAGAAGGTATTGATGCCGTCTTGACTAAAATCGATTCGTTATTGTTCAAACCAACAGTTGGTGGATCATACGAAGTGAAAGTTATCAAAATGCTCGATTTTGGCGCTGTTGTAGAATATGCAGATGCACCAGGAAACGAAGTACTATTACACGTAAGCGAATTGGCTTGGGAACGAACTGAAAATGTTTCTGACGTCGTTAACATGGGCGATGTTTTTGAAGTGAAATACTTCGGAATGGATCCTAAAACGCGTAAAGAAAAAGTTTCTCGTAAGGCTTTGTTGGATAAACCAGAAGGTTATGTAGCAAGACCACCAAGAGATAGCTCGCGAGACTCAAGAGATAATAGAAGTGGTGGACGCGATAGTCGTGATAATCGTGGTTCTCGTGACAATAGAGGTCGCGATGACCGTCGTGACGATCGTAAACCAAGAGAAGATAAAAAGGAAGATTAGTTCCCGTTATTTTTTAATTACTATCCAAACCTGCCAGGTTTTAAAAATCTGGCAGGTTTTTTTATGCACACATTTAAGACAATAACCCGACAGACCTGCAAAATTCCGCCAAAATGTCAGACTACTCAATTCCGTCAATTCAGAATATCTTACCTATAGCCTCCTAAATTTAGGAATATGTGATTCTTAGCACACATATTTATGGATATGATGAATCCTAGAAATTAATTTGTCAAAACCAGACTTCCGTACAGTCCTTGCGGTTAATAGAGAAATTAATATTGATAATCAATAACTTAAAGAATGAAATTATTAGTCATTGGAGCAGGGAATATGGGTTTGACCTATGCAGAAGGCATGGCAAATTCGCCTTTGCTCAACAAACATAAACTCCGGATTTTTGACACAGATCCAAAAAAAATTGAAACATTAAAACAACAACCTCAATTTGAGGTGTATGACACGCTTGAAGATTGTCTGCCAAAAGCAGATCTTGTTTTTATTGCCGTCAAACCATTTCACAGCGAGGATTTATTCAAAATCATGAAACCCATGCTCAACGATCAGCAAATTTTTGTATCGTTAATGGCTGGGGTTACTATTGAAACCATACAACAGCAACTCGATAAGAAAAAGGTTGTGCGTACCATGCCTAATTTACCCGCTCAAGTTGGTAAAGGTGTGACCTCTTATACAGCATCCAAAGAAGTTTCAAGAGTAGAATTGCTAATGGTAAGAAATCTTTTGGACACTACAGGAACTTCAATTCATGTCAGTACAGAGAATTTTATTGATGCTTCCACTGGAATATCGGGAAGCGGACCTGCTTACGTATTCTACTTCATGCAATCGATGTTGGACGCCGCCTTAAAAATGGGCTTTTCAGAATACGATTCCAAAGTTTTGGTCAGCAACACCTTTGAAGGTGCCATTGAACTCTTTAATCAAAATGACATTTCGCCAAAATCATGGATCGAAAGGGTCGCTTCAAAAGGGGGCACAACTCAAGCAGCCATTGATTCCATGGACGATAATAATGTAAAACAACTCATTCAGGACGCGGCCTATGCTGCATTTGACAGAGCCGTTGAACTGGGAAAAAAATAATAATGGAAACGAAACGTATAGTAGTAAAAGTTGGCACAAACGTGTTGACAAATAAAGATAATAGAATTTTAGGTCCCGTTTTAAGGGAATTGGTAAGACAAATATCTGTTTTAAACGAAAGAAACATCGAGGTTATTCTCGTGTCTTCCGGATCGGCTATTGCGGGGAAAGAAATTCTTGGCGAAACTAGTATTCAAGATCCGTCGATCAGAAGACAAGTTTATTCGGCCGTAGGACAACCACGGATGATGCGACATTATTACAGTCTGTTCCACGATTACGGAATGCGTTGCGCACAGGTTTTGGCTACCAAGCGTGATTTTGACATTGGTAAGCATCGTGACAATATGATTAACTGTTATGAAGGACTTCTTTCAGAAGGAATTACGCCTATCGCCAATGAGGACGATGCCACGTCATTAACCATGTCGATGTTTTCTGATAATGATGAGCTGGCAAGTTTGGTCGCTGAGTTATTGGATGTTGACCGAATGATCATTCTGTCTGATACCGACGGTTTATATACAGGCCATCCAGATGATGTAAATTCCAGACAATTAAAGGAAGTAAAAGTGAATGAAGCCGTGGAACAATATGTTATGGCTTCCAACAAAAAAGAAGGCGAAGGCCGGGGCGGCATGGCTTCCAAATTAAAAATAGCCAAATGCACTGCCGAAAAAAACATTCCAACCTACATTGCCAACGGGAAACGTGAAAATGTGATTGTTGATATTATTGATGATAAGGAAGTGGGGACGAAGTTTATTCATTAAAGAGGAATGAGGCATTAGGGATGAGGGATGAGGGATAAGGGATAAGGGATAAGGGATAAAATAGTAATTTAAGATAAATTCTATGTATTGCCGAATTTTAAAATACGGCTCATTCAAATGATTCCTTCCCTTTTTCAAGGGAAGGTGGATTCAATTCCAGAAAAGGAATTGAAGACGGAAGGGTTGTAACTTACATAACAGCAAGATTTATAAAATGCGAATAAAATCCTTTTATATCTCAGGTATCACGCATCACAACACCTTTTAATCTCAAACCATTAATTAAAAATTAAACACAAAACAATGAAACTATTAGATACAGATATAAAAAATAAAGTGCTACAATCGATGATGAACATTATCGACAAAGAGCGAACTAATATTTTAAAAGCAAATCAAAAAGACTTGGATGCCTTTGGTAAAGGTGACCAAGCTCTCTATGACCGACTTGTTGTCGATGATTCCAAAATTGACGACATGATCACGGCTATAAAGCAAGTCAAGTCGCAGGAAGATCCAGTGGGACAAGAAATTTCAGACTTAACTTTAGACAGTGGTTTAAAAATTACCAATAGAACCGCTCCTTTCGGAACGATCATGATCATTTATGAATCACGACCGGATGTGACTATTGAAGCTGCTGTTTTGGCCTTTAAAGCCAATAATAAAATCCTTTTAAAAGGTGGTAAAGAAGCTTTAAACAGTAACCTCATTTTAGAAAAATGCTGGCATGACGCTTTAGAAGAAAATGGACTTTCCAAAGATTGGATCAAGTTATTACATCTTCAGCGTGAGGAAACCCAGGAGTTTTTAAGAAATCCGACCGAAAAGATAGATTTAATCGTTCCAAGAGGCGGCGAACGCTTAATTAAATTTGTTAAAGACCACGCTACTTGTGCGGTTTTGATTAGCGGTAGAGGTAATAACTTCCTATATGTTGCCGAAGATGCCGATTGGGAGAAAACAGTCAAGGTCATCGTGAACGCCAAAACCGATAAGATTTCTGGATGTAATGCTTTAGATAAAGTGTTGATTGACAAAAACATTCCAAATTACGAGAGTAAGCTGAAAGATCTACAAACCATCTTGAAGAGTTTGGACGTCGAACTCCTTGTTGATGATAAAGTGGGCAGCATTCTTACAGATGAAGCTCAAATTGAAAATGAGGACACTTGGTATGAGGAGTTTTTAGCGATGAAACTTTTAATTGCAGAAACTGAAGATGAAGACACCGCTATTGATATGATCAATAAATATTCTGGTGGACATTCATCTTCCATTTTAACAGAGAACAAAAAATTGGCAAAGAAATTTATGGAGCAAGTGGATAGTGCGGCAGTTTACCACAACGCTTCCACCCGTTTCACGGACGGCGGACAAATGGGCGTTGGCGCTGAACTGGCCATCAGTACAGATAAATTGCACCATAGAGGACCTTTGGGATTAAAACAATTGGTGACCAATAAGTATTATGTGTTTGGAGATGGGCATGTGAGGGTGTAATGAGGTGGTAGGTTTGAGGTATTAGGTTTGAGGTTTGAGGGTTTCAGTGATCGAAAATACTATAGAAAGATAAGAAGGTTGATTTTTGATTGCCGATTAGCGATTGTTGATTGTTGATTGATTAACGATTGATGATTGTTATTTGTTGAAGTTTTTAAAGTATTAGAATGTAGATATGTGAACTTTTGAATTTAGGAATGAAGGGATTAGAGATTAGGGATTTGGTTTACGGTTTTCAGTGATCGAAAATGCTATAGAAAAATAAGAAAGTTGAAGTTTGATTGCCGATTAACGATTGTTGATTGTTGAAGTTTTTATAGTATTAAAATGTAGATATGTGAACTTTTGAATTTAGGAATGAAGGGATTAGAGATTAGGGATTTGGTTTACGGTTTTCAGTGATCGAAAATGCTATAGAAAAATAAGAAGGTTGAAGTTTGATTGCCGATTAACGATAAACGATTGTTGATTGTTGATTGTTGATTGTTGAAGTTTTTAAAGTATTAGGAATGTAGATGTGTCAACTTTTCAATTTAGGAATGAAGGGATTAGGGATTTGGTTTACGGTTTGAGGTTTGAGGTTTGAGGTTTGAGGTTTGAGGTTTGAGGAAGTGAAATTAAATATTGATAACCTAGGCTAAACTTACTTCTCGCCAGGAAGATTACCGGGCCAGTCTCTGTACAAGCGGGTTGATGATTGTTGAAGTTCCACTTTTGTAAGATGTCCAAATCGCTAACTCGTGACTAAAGAAACATTGCGTTTTTCAGAGAAAGTATAATCGAGATATTTATAGATTATGGCAGTCTGACAAAGGTTTTCCAGGTGTTCTGAGAAGCGCTGATTGACTACTGAAAACTAGATTGCTGACGCGTGATCGGTCATCGGTCTTCCTACCTCCTCCCTCAAACCTCATCCCCTAATTCCTCCTTTCATGTTAAACCCTCACAAAAATTAGTAATTGTCAAAAAAATAGTTAGATTATAGGTTATGGTTTATACAGATAAAGAAAAGTATTCGGACATTTTAAGTAATTCTTTGGCTTACTTAGAGAAGATTGGTTTTGAAAACATCCAAGCAGACGCAGAGGGTTATGAAACCCCAAAATCATACCTCAAAAAAGGTAGTGAAATTAATGTGACACCGGACATTGTCGCGGAAAAGGAAGGCAGGAAGCATTATTTTGAACTGAGTTTAAAATCAGACGAAACTCGGTTGTTAAAATCGAAATGGTTATTCTTAAACACCCTAAGTACAATGACTTCGTCCCGGTTCAAAATAATTACCACACGTGGGCATTACAAATTCACAAATGAGATGCTGGAGGCCATCAATTTGTCAGATAAGAAACTGATTAAAATCTAAAAAAATAATAATTTTTAATTTCTTGTAACATTTGTGTTCCGTTCTACGTATAACTACTTACGAAAGGATTATTCACTAATTAAAACTAGAGAGACACATTTAAATGAGACAACTCAAAATTACGAAGCAAGTTACCAATAGGGAAACCGCTTCGCTAGACAAGTATCTTCAAGAAATTGGAAAAGTTGACTTAATTACTGCTGACGAGGAAGTAGAATTG
>JBBSRC010000023.1:0-44365 GCA_038243395.1 Flavobacteriales bacterium
TAAGCCAAATGAACAGATGTGCTGTTTCAATTCCTTCAAATATATCAGAAGGTTCAAGCAAAAGTACAGACAGGCACTTTAAAAAGTATTTAGAAAATAGTTTAGGTTCCGCTTTTGAATGGGAAACACAATTGATTGTTTAATTTAACCAAGGTTATTTGGATAAAACTAAATTTGACGAATTAGAAAATAAAATATTACAAATACAAAAAATGTTAGGCAAGTTTATAGATAACCTAGGGGATTAGTCTAATTTCTAGTCATCTAGATTCTAGAATCTCATGCAAAAAACAAAATATAAAACTATGAAGACCGCATATATAGTAAAAGCATACAGAACCGCAGTTGGAAAAGCACCAAAAGGCGTGTTCCGTTTTAAAAGAGCCGATGAATTGGGTGCTGAAACCATCCAGTACATGATGAAAGAATTACCAAATCTTGATGTCAAACGCATTGATGACGTGATGGTTGGTAATGCGATGCCAGAAGGTTCACAAGGATTGAATATGGCACGTTTCATCTCCTTAATCGGATTAGATAGCGTGGATGTGCCTGGAGTTACGGTTAATCGTTTTTGTTCTTCCGGAATTGAAACTATTGCGATGGCGTCAGCAAAAATTCAGGCGGGAATGGCCGATTGTATTATAGCAGGTGGCGCTGAAAGCATGAGCTCGGTGCCAATGACCGGTTTTAAACCAGAATTGAATTATGACATCGTAAAATCTGGTCATGAAAGTTATTATTGGGGCATGGGAAATACTGCGGAAGCGGTTGCCAACCAATTTAATGTCTCTCGAGAAGACCAAGATGAGTTTGCTTATCAATCTCACATGAAAGCTCTAAGAGCACAAGCCGAAAATCGTTTTCAAGATCAAATTGTTCCGATAACAGTCGATGAAACTTATGTAGATGCTAACGGTAAAAAAGCAACCCGATCTTATACGGTTAATAAAGACGAAGGGCCAAGAGCAGGCACGAGCTTACAAGCATTAGCAAAATTACGTCCAGTATTTGCTGCTGATGGAAGCGTAACTGCAGGAAACTCGTCACAAATGAGTGATGGTGCTGCATTTGTGATGATCATGAGTGAGGCTATGGTAAAGGAATTAAACATTGAACCTATCGCACGCTTAGTCAGTTATGCAGCTGTTGGAGTAGAACCACGCATTATGGGGATTGCTCCCGTAAAAGCGATTCCGAAAGCCTTAAAACAAGCGGGGCTAAATCAAGATGATTTATCACTTATCGAACTCAACGAAGCTTTTGCATCCCAGTCATTAGCTGTAATTAGAGAATTAAATTTAAATCCAGACATCGTAAACGTAAATGGTGGGGCAATTGCGTTAGGTCATCCACTTGGTTGCACAGGAGCAAAATTATCGGTACAGTTATTCGACGAGATGCGTAAACGTGATATGATAGGAAAATATGGTGCTGTAACCATGTGCGTTGGTACCGGGCAAGGTGCTTGTGGGATATTTGAATTTTTGAAATAAAGGCCCATCCTAACCTTCCCAAAGTGAAGGCACAATTGAAAACAAAAATTGGATTAAAATAAATTTTTTAAAAAATATTAATAATAAAACAGCCCGCAACAGTTCCCTTTCCCTCGGAAAGGGTTAGGGATAGGAATATGGAAACACAACAAGAAAACAACTTACTCCGAGGCGGTCAGTTCCTCGTGAAGGAAACTAAATGCGAAGACGTTTTTACGCCGGAAGATTTCAGTGAAGAACAGAAAATGATGCGCGACTCGGTTATTGAGTTCAATGATCGTGAGATTATTGCGCATAGAGATCGTTTTGAAGCTAAAGATTATGCCTTAACGGAAGAAGTTATGCGTAAGGCTGGAGACATGGGCTTTTTAGGAGTTTCTGTTCCTGAAGCTTATGGCGGATTAGGAATGAGCTTTGTTTCCACCATGATTGTCTGTGAATACATTTCTAGTGGAACAGGATCTTTCAGTACCGCGTTTGGAGCACATACTGGGATTGGAACGATGCCAATAACGCTTTACGGCACCGAAGAACAAAAGCAAAAATATGTGCCTAAATTAGCGACAGGCGAATGGTTTGGTGCTTATGCCCTAACTGAACCTGGCGCAGGATCTGATGCGAATTCTGGTAAAACTACAGCCACGCTTTCTGAAGATGGCAAGTCATATAATATCAACGGACAAAAAATGTGGATCTCCAATGCGGGTTTCTGTGATTTGTTCATTGTTTTTGCCCGGATAGAAAATGATAAAAACATCACAGGATTTATCGTTGAGAAGGATCTTAGTAATGGAATCACTTTAGGTGAGGAAGAAAACAAATTAGGTATTCATGCCTCTTCTACAAGGCAGGTATTTTTTAGTGATACTATTGTTCCTGTAGAAAATATGTTGGCGGAGCGCGGTGAAGGTTTTAAAATCGCCATGAATGCCCTTAATATCGGTCGTATCAAATTGGCCGCAGCATGTTTGGATTCACAAAGAAGAATTACCACACTTGCTACGCAATATGCCAATGAACGCAAGCAATTCAATACACGTATTTCCGATTTTGGAGCGATCAAATTGAAATTGGCTGAAATGGCTACGAATACTTACGCTGGAGAATCAGCTTCTTACCGTGCTGCCAAAAATATTGAAGATCGTATCGCGATGCGTCAAGCTGCCGGTAACTCTCATCAAGAAGCGGAATTAAAAGGAGTTGAAGAATACGCCATAGAATGTTCCATTTTAAAAGTTGCCGCTTCAGAAGATATCCAACATTGTTCGGACGAAGGCATCCAAATTTTTGGTGGAATGGGCTTTTCTAAAGATACGCCTATGGAGGCTGCTTGGAGAGATGCTCGTATTGCACGAATCTATGAAGGCACCAACGAAATCAACAGAATGCTTTCTGTGGGCATGTTGGTTAAAAAAGCTATGAAAGGACATATCGATTTACTAGGACCTGCTCAGGCAGTGGCTGACGAATTAATGGGTATTCCATCTTTCGATACCCCAGATTATTCTGAGTTGTTCGCTGAAGAAAAGGAAATGATTGCTAAACTCAAAAAAGTCTTTTTATTGGTAGCAGGATCTGCTGTTCAAAAATATGGCCCAGATTTAGAAAGTCATCAACAGTTATTACTGGCGGCTTCAGACATTCTTATTGAAATCTACATGGCTGAATCTACCTTATTAAGAACTGAGAAAAACGCTAAACGATTTGGAGAAAAAGAGCAAGAAGTGCAAATAGCAATGGCTAAATTGTATTTGTATCATGCCGTTTCAATTGTTGAGAAAAACGGGAAAGAAGGTATCATTTCATTTGCTAAAGGCGACGAACAACGCATGTTGTTGATGGGCTTAAGACGTTTTGTAAAATATAATAACTATCCAGATATTGTTGAATTACGTAAGGTAATTGCTGAAAAAGTCAAAGCTGAAAACAAATATTGTTTCTAAAATTTTCTGACTAACTCAAATTTTTTAAACGAAGAAAGCCAGTTCATTAATTTGAATTGGCTTTTTGATTGTTATAAATTGAGGCTTAATTTATTTTATGTTCTTTAATTTTCACTTAGCTTTCTTAAGTGATTTGGTAATTGTATCTTGATAATCAGGTTTCTGGTAATTTATAAAATCGACACGTTAAGATAAGTTCAAAAATTATATCTTTATACAAATTAGCCAGCGATGAGACCAATCTTTTTATTCATGTTTGCTTTAAGTTCCAAATTAGGTTTTGCGCAACCCAGTACAGATGTTTTTCTTTTTGATCTAAATACTGAAAACGCTGCTTTTCATCTTTCAAATTTTAAGAATATTTCGGACAGCGAAGGTTACGATAACCAGCCTTCGTTTATGGATAATGCAACTATTCTTTATGCTGGCACGCGAAATGGGCAGACAGATATCGTCCAATACCACATAAAGAGCGATTCAAAAACATGGCTTTCTTCTACTAAGGGCGGCGAATATTCGCCCTTAAAGATTCCAAATCAAGATACAGTTTCTGCTATCAGATTAGATCCTGACGGCAAGCAGCGTCTCTATCGATACAATTTAAAAAACAGCACAAACTCCATTATTTTAGATACTTTAGTCGTTGGGTATCATGTTTGGCTTGAACAGAATACCCTCATAACTTCGGTGCTAGAAGACAATTACCTTTCCCTTTATAGCTCAGATTTAAAAACCCATCAAAACAAAAAAGTCTTTTCGCATATTGGACGTACCTTACAGCACATTCCAAACTCTAAATTGATTAGTTTTATCTCTAAAAATCCTGATGGCACTTCAGAAATAAAATCCATAAACCCGATTACCGGGGATATCCAAGCAATCGCAACTCCCCTACTCAATGCTGAAGACCTGTGTTGGTTGTCAGACGGCAGTATCCTGATGGCCAAGGATGATAAGATCTATAAATTAAATCCGAAGACCGAATCTGGATGGAAAGAAATCGCATCCTTAAATTCTTATGGTATTACGAATCTCAGTCGTTTGGCAGTTAGTCCTGATGGAAAAAAAATAGCTGTGGTCGGCACACTTATCAATCAAAAATTAGAACCTAAACTCGAAAACATTAAATGGATAGCTGGCAATTGGAAGGGCGAAGCTTTTGGCGGTCAAACCGAAGAAAACTGGAGTGCACCTTCAGGCGGCTCTATGATGGCAACTTTTAAATTAATTGATAATGGTAAAGTGGTTTTTTATGAGATTGAAATTATTCGTGAAATTGATAACACGTTAATTTTACAACTCAAACATTTTGGCAACGACCTAAAAGGTTGGGAAGAAAAGGCTAAAACAATTGATTTTCCGCTGAAAGAAATTACCACTACTAAAGTCGTTTTTGATGGGATGACTTTTGAAAAATTAAGTGATAATGAAATGAACATTTATGTCGATATCAAACAAGAAAATGGCAGTGTTGAAACCGTGAAATTTAATTATAAGAAATAAACGATAACACAAATATTGAATAACAATACTCATCAATCCTAACACCTTAAACTATGAATGTTTTATTGAAATGTGCTTTTTTCAGCTTATTTTGTTTGAATCTCTCCGCACAGACCGATCAAAAAATATATGATATCATTGATGCGATTTCTACAGATCGAATCAAAGCGGACGTGCAGACCCTTGCCGATTTTGGAACCAGACACACTTTTAGTGATACTATTTCTGAGACGCGGGGCATTGGCGCGGCAAGACGGTGGATCAAAAAAGAATTTGAGACCATTTCCAAGAACTGCAACAACTGTTTAAACGTGTTTTATCAGAAAGACTTTGTAACTAAAGACCTTAAAAAACGTGTCCCACATGATGGTTGGATCGTCAATGTCTTAGCCATCCAAAAAGGGACTAAATATCCGAACAGTTACATCATTATGAGCGGCGATATTGATACGCGCGCCAGCGATGTCATGGATTTTACCATAGATGCACCTGGCGCAAACGACAATGCTACTGGAATGGCTGGTGCTATTGAAGCCGCTCGCGTACTATCGAAATATAAATTTGAAAGTAGCATAATTTATGTTGGACTTTCTGGGGAAGAGCAAGGACTTTTTGGTGGTGCCGGATTAGCAGCTCATGCTAAAGAAAAAGGATGGGAGGTAATTGGTGTTTTCAACAATGACATGATTGGCAATATTGAAGGGGTTGATGGTGTGATTGACAACCGTGCCTTTCGAATATTCTCTGAACCTGTTCCTCCCACTGAAACCGACAAGGAACGCGAAATGCGTCGCTTTTACGGTGGTGAAGTCGATGGAATTTCTCGCCAATTAGCACGATATGTCCATAAAACCACACAAACTTACATGCCTGAAATGAATCCGATGATGGTTTACCGATTGGATCGTTTTGGTCGTGGAGGCCACCACCGACCGTTTAACGATTTAGGTTTTGCTGGCATCCGCATTATGGAAGCCCATGAAAATTATACGCAACAGCATCAAGATATCCGGTTAGAAAATGGTGTCAATTACGGCGACACTTTTGAACATGTCAACTTCCCTTATGTTGCCAAATTAACCGCCGTCAATGCTATAAATATGGCAAGTTTGGCCTCTGCTCCTACACCACCCAAAACAGTGGCCATTGGTGGCATTGTAGAAGCGTCTGCAAAACTGAAATGGGATAAAGTAGAAGGTGCCAAAGGATATAAAATTTACTGGAGAGATACCACCTCGCCTACTTGGGACCATTCCAGATATGTTGGCGACCTCAGCGAATTTACATTACAGGGGATCGTTATTGACAATTCCTACTTTGGAGTGGCATCGGTGGGAAAAGATGGTTACGAAAGTGTGGTGGTTTTCCCTAATTCAATCTTAAGAAATTAAATAATGCTCAAATTACTATACCTCTTTTTAGTTTTAATAACAGTTCATACAGCAAAAGCGCAAGATAAAATATTTACCAAGCAGGACACTTTAAGAGGTTCCATAACTCCAGAACGCGGTTGGTGGGATTTGACCTATTACCATTTAGATATATCGGTCGATCCTGCAACCAAATCCATCAAAGGTAAAAACACCGTTAACTATAAAGTTTTACAACCTTATTCAGTGCTTCAAATTGATTTGCAAGCGCCACTAAAAATCACAAAAGTAATTCAAAATGGAGAAGTCCTAATAGTCAAAAACGAGGGAAACGCCCACTTTATTAGCTTAAAAAGTGCTCAGAAGAAAGGAAGCAGCCAAAGTTTAGAGGTCTATTATGAAGGTAAACCTCAAGAAGCCATAAATGCACCTTGGGACGGGGGGTTTTCCTGGAAAAAAGATGAAAACGGAAACGACTTTGTTGCAACCTCTTGCCAAGGATTGGGCGCCAGTATTTGGTGGCCAAACAAAGACCACATGTATGATGAAGTCGATAGTATGCTGATTAGCGTCACGGTCCCGAAGGCTTTGATGGAGGTATCCAATGGACAATTACGTAGTATTAAAAACAATAATAATGGTACAAAGACCTACAATTGGTTTGTTAATAATCCGATCAATAATTATGGAGTAAATGTGAATATTGGGGATTATGTTCATTATTCTGAAGATTATAATGGCGAGAAAGACATTTTGAAAATGGATTATTACGTCTTAAAAAATAATCTTGAAAAGGCCAAAAAACAATTTAAGGAAGCGCCAAGAATGATGGAGGCTTTTGAACATTGGTTCGGCCCCTATCCGTTTTATGAAGATGGTTATAAGTTGGTGGAAGTCCCTTATTTAGGAATGGAGCACCAAAGCTCAGTGACGTACGGCAATCAATTCGAAAACGGCTATTTGGGACGTGATGTATCAGGTACTGGATGGGGCTTAAAATTTGATTTTATTATCATTCATGAATCTGCCCATGAATGGTTTGCCAATAATATTACGTACAAAGACATTGCCGACATGTGGATTCATGAGAGTTTTACATCCTATGCTGAAAGTATATTTGTGGAGTATTTTTATGGTAAGGAGGCTTCCGCAGAATATGTTATTGGCGTGCGAAAGAACATTCAAAACGACGCACCAATCATTGGTCCATATCACGTGAACCAAAGCGGATCAGTAGATATGTATTACAAAGGTTCGAATATGCTACATACCTTGAGACAGTGGATAAATGACGATGAAAAATGGCGCCAGATTTTAAGAGGTCTCAACGAAACGTTCTATCATCAAACGGTTAGCACAAAACAAATCGAAGATTATATATCCGAAACATCAGGACTTGATTTGACTGCATTTTTTAATCAATATTTAAGAGATTCACGCGTTCCAACACTGGAGTTTTCAGTTAAAGATAATCTGCTTACCTACCGTTGGACTCAGAGTGTAGACGGATTTGATATGCCAATTAGAATCAAAATTGGCGACACTTATGAATGGATTTCTCCAACTTTAGAATTAAAATCACTTGCAATTAAGGATCAGGGAATCACTATTGATCCTAATTTTTATATCAGAATAAATAGAATTTGAATTGGGAAGTTTTATTCTGACTTAAACTTTCCTATAAAATAAAAACCTCGAGAACTAATCTCGAGGTTTTAATATTTACGCATTATCCCTAGGTTGATGGATGTCCTTTCTTTGTTTTTCCTGAGGATTTATTTCTTTACCATCAGATTTCTTTTCCTTGATATTAATTGCTTTTTCTTCTAGACGCTGATTAATGGAATCTTGATCTTTTTTATTTGAACTCATAATAAATGTATTTAGGAATTAAACTTTATTTTTCTAACACTCAAGATAAAATATAAAAATTGATAAGATTGATTCTAAAGCATTTCAATTTGACCTTATCGTAATCACGAGCTAATTAATTTGCCATTAAATTCATATCGATGAGTTTAAATTTTGATATGGATCTGAAATTATTTAGAATTTAAATGTCACTTATAAAACTTCCATAAGGATCTTTAAACTGCATGCCTTCTGAAAATCTAAACTTATTTAATTGTTTAAATTCAACCAACGCCCAGAGCACAAATTCCTTTACAAAATAGCTGTCTTCTTTAGCCAAATTAGGCTGATGTTCACTTAATAATTCATCTAAAGGAGAGATATCATCCAATAATGCTTTATAATCTTTATCTGATAAGTCATCCAATATTTCAAAGCCATCCTTCTGATTAAAAAACCAAGATATGATATCATCATAGGCCGTTTCTGAATCTTCTTTTTTCAATTTTTCGATCTTTGGAAAGAACTCATCGAACAAGCTTTTAACCGCCTCACCAATTAAATTGTAAGAAACGACGGCTGCACCTTCCTGCTCCCCTTCATAAACCAATTCTATTTTACCGGTAATGGATGGAATAATACCCACAAAATCACTCAAGCGCACCATTGTTTTTTCATCTCCAGCCTTTAGCGCACGACGTTCTGCAGTACTTAATAAATTTTCTAATGCAGTTATGCTCAAACGTGCACTCACACCACTTTTGGTATCCACATACTCACTATCTCGTGCTTCAAAAACAATCTGTTCTAACAAATCTCTCGCTAAATCAGGAACGCTGACCATCTCTTTCTGGCCTTCCACAACTCTCGCTTCTTGTTCAGTAATCATTCGCGCGGTTTCAATATCAATCGGATAATGTGTAAGAATCTGAGAACCAATTCTGTCTTTTAAAGGTGTTACAATACTCCCTCTGTTGGTATAATCTTCAGGGTTAGCCGTAAACAAAAACTGGATATCCAGAGGCAATCTTAATTTAAAACCTCTAATTTGAATATCGCCTTCCTGTAAAATATTAAATAACGCGACCTGAATTCTGGCTTGTAAATCTGGCAGTTCATTGATTACGAAAATGCACCGGTTCGCCCTAGGAATCATCCCATAATGGATTACGCGGTCATCAGCATAACTCAATTTTAAATTGGCTGCTTTAATCGGATCTACATCACCAATAAGATCGGCCACAGTAACATCTGGTGTAGCTAACTTTTCAGCAAAACGCTCACTTCGATGCAACCAATAAATAGGAGTGTCATCTCCTTTTTCCATAATTAATTCTGTCGCATACCTTGAAATCGGATTTAACGGATCGTCATTAATTTCAGAACCTTCAACGACAGGAATATTTTCGTCCAATAGATTTAACATCAACCGCGCCAATCGAGTTTTAGCCTGTCCACGCAATCCTAATAAATTGATATTATGACGCGAAAGAATGGCACGCTCTAATTCTGGGATGACCGTATTTTCATACCCGTGCACGCCTTCAAAAGTAGTTTCTTTATTCTTTATTTTCTGAATCAGATTATCCCGCAATTCGTCTTTAATGGATTTACTTTGATATCCTGATTTTTTTAAATCGCCTAGTGTTTTTATATCTTTCATAATTGCCTCTCCCTAACCCTCTCCAAAAAAGAGGGAACTGTTATGGAGTATTTATTTAAATTATTTGTGTTTATTTTTAAAAGTCTTCCCGCTGAGCTTTCAATATTTGGGGTGGTTTACTCCTCCTCTTCGGGGAGGCCGGGAGGGGACTATCCCCTAATCCGCTTTTTCCTATTCGTCTCATAATCCTCAAAAATCATCTCACCCAAACCTTTGAGTCCAGTGTAAAATGCCTTGCCTTGATTCGCTTGTGTAAATTCTTTTACAAATCGCATCAAATAAGGGTCTTGCGCAATCATAAATGTGGTTATCGGAATATGTAAGCGTCGTGCTTGCTGTGCCATGGCATAGCATTTATTCATGATATACGGATTTAAACCTGCACTATCCTTATAATATTGGCCATCTGGGAGTCGTAAACAACTCGGTTTTCCATCAGTTATCATAAAAATTTGCTTGTTCGTGTTTCGTTTTCTTCGCAATAAATCCATGGCTAACTGCAGTCCGGCAACGGTATTGGTGTGATAAGGCCCAACTTTAAGATAGGGCAAATCTTTAATTTCAATTTGCCAAGCATCATTCCCAAAAACTAAAATATCCAAAGTATCCTTAGGGTAACGGGTAGTAATCAACTCGGATAAAGCCATCGCTACTTTTTTAGCTGGCGTGATCCGGTCTTCACCATATAAAATCATACTGTGACTGATATCAATCATCAGCACCGTACTCATTTGCGATTTGTGCAACGTATCTTCAACAACCAAATCATCTTCAGATAATTTAAAATCGCCAATACCGTGATTGATCTGAGCATTTTTCAAACTTTCGGTCATAGACACTCTATCTAAGGCGTCACCAAATTGATAATCCCTAAAATCGCCAGTGTGTTCATCTCCTATCCCCGGACTTTTGCTTCTATGATTGCCTTGGCCACTACGTTTGATCTGTCCAAAAATTTGATCGAGCGCTTGTTGTCTTATAGCGCGTTCCGTCTTAGCGGTAATCGCCATTCCGCCGCCTTTACCATCGGGATCGATTTCTTCTTTTATGAAACCTTTTTTCTTAAGATCTTCGATAAAATCATCAATAGTATATTCAGAAGTGGTTAACTTATATTCCTTGTCCAATTCGCGCAGCCAGTCAATAGCTTCATCAAAATCGCCAGAAGTATGGGTAATCAACTCCGTGAAAATCTCAAAAAGCTTATCAAAAGGCGATTGAAAAGGAGCTTCGTAGGTTTTAAAGACAAAACCTTTACGTTTTATATTCTTATTTGTCATAGCTTCATAAAAATACAATTTTTTGTGCGACCTAT
This sequence comes from Flavobacteriales bacterium, assembly GCA_038243395.1. GTDB lineage: Bacteria > Bacteroidota > Bacteroidia > Flavobacteriales > Flavobacteriaceae > Gelidibacter. The sequence continues at coordinate 11,142 of JBBSRC010000023.1, forward strand.
AAATCTATTAACATCAATTTTATGAATTGAATCATACGCTTTTATTATCTTTAGGTCAACTTACTGAGATAGAGATCTTCAATTGAGCACATCCTAAAGTAGTAGTCTCTTATAATTAATCATAACATTAAAACATGAAACACATCATTTTCGCAATTACCGTTCTCTTCTTCATTTCCTGCAAGAACAATAAAGAAGAGAAAAAAGAAGATACTGCCATCAAAGTTGAGCAGTACACTATAGAACAATTTATGGATAATGAGGCCGTGAGTGGCGGAAGTTTTTCTTTTGACAATTCCAAGATCCTAATATCCAGCAATCGATCAGGAATCTTCAATGTTTATACCATCCCAACCTCGGGAGGCAGCTATACGCCTATTACGACTTCGGACAGCACCTCTTATTTTGCCCAATCTTTTTTTCCCAATGATGACCGCATGTTATTATTGGCAGATGGCAATGGCGACGAGATCAGTCATATTTATTTACGCGACACTACAGGAACAATTAGAGACTTAACACCAGAAAAAGGTGCAAAAGCCGAGTTTTATGGTTGGGCCGAAGATGGACAATCTTTCTATTTTGGATCTAATAAGATGAATCCAAAGTTCTTTGATGTTTATGAGATGGATATCGATGATTTTCGCGCAAAAATGATTTATCAAAACAATGATGGATTAAATTTTAACGGGATTTCCAAAGATAAAAGTTACATCGCCTTGGTGCAATCCTTAAATACCAATGACAGCGACTTATATGTATATAATGTAAAGACGAGAGAAAAAACGAAGGTAAATAGTGAGCAAAGTGGTAATGCTGCTCAAGACTTTTATAATGACAGTGCTTCACTTTTATATACTACCGACGATGGCGTTGAATTCTCTTATTTGATGAAATATAATCTCAATACCAAGGAAAAATCCAATGTACTTCAAAAACCATGGGATATTTCGGGTGCTCATTTTACCAAAAAAGGCACTTATATGGTGGTTTATGTGAATGACGATGGTAAAAACGCCATTGAAGTCGTCGATACTGAAACCAATACCCCTATCGATTTACCTGATTTTGGAGATCAGAGCATTACAAGTGTTGATTTTAGCAATGATGAAAATTGGATGCGTTTGTATGTGGGCGGCTCCAGTACACCTTCCGATTTATATACTTACAATTTTGAAACTAAAGAAAAACATCAACTGACCCATGTTCTAAATGAGGCCATTCATCCAGAAGATTTGGTAACTGCAAAAGTTATCCGTTACAAATCTTTTGATGGCGTTGAAATTCCAGCTATTTATTACTTGCCCCATCAAGCTTCAGATAACAATAAAGTACCCGCAATGGTTTGGGTGCATGGCGGACCGGGCGGACAAACACGACAAGGATTTAATTCCTTTATTCAATATATGGTCAATCATGGCTACGCCGTATTGGCCGTGAACAATCGTGGCAGCAGTGGCTATGGCAAAACGTTTTATCAAATGGACGATTTAAACCATGGCGAAAAAGATTTGCAAGATTGTGTAGAAGGTAAAAATTGGTTGGCCACCCAATCTGAAATCGATGGTGATAAAATCGGAATTATAGGAGGTTCTTATGGTGGGTATATGACTATGGCAGCCCTTACTTATGCGCCTGAGGAATTTGATGTAGGCGTCAATTTGTTTGGCGTAACCAATTGGATCAGAACTTTAAAAAGCATTCCGCCGTATTGGGAATCTATGAGAAAATCATTGTATTTGGAATTAGGAGATCCCTTTACTGAAGATTCTTTGAGACTTAAACGCATTTCGCCATTATTTCATACGGATAAAGTTACCAAACCTTTAATAGTTTTACAAGGTGCCCAAGATCCAAGAGTCCTGCAGGTAGAATCGGATGAAATTGTTGCCGGAGTGCGCAAAAACGGTGTACCTGTTGAGTATGTTCTCTTTGAAGATGAAGGCCATGGATTTGTTAAGAAAGAAAACCAGATTGAAGCGTATAGCAGAGTGGTAAAGTTTTTAGATAAACATTTAAAAAATACCGACCCGACTAGTGATGGTGAATTGAAAACTCAAGACATAAAAGCCGAAAAGAAGGGCAATTAGAATCTGATCAAATTTTGTCACAAAACCTCAAAGTCATAAACGATTTTGAGGTTTTTTTATTAAATCAAATAAGACCAATGGATTTGGAATGTTCAATTGCCTTGTTACTGTATTCGAAATAACAGGTCGCCACATTCATGTGTTCGATATTTTCGAGGGTCACTTTTACTTTTTCTTTTTGTTTGGATTTAGTTTGTCGAATATAAACCGCTTTAATATTTATCGGAAATATTTTACAAATCCGCTCATAGATATCTGGATCGCGTTGCGAATCATCTCCTAAAAGAACATAATCCAGATGCGGATAAAATGATATAATATCTTTGATTTTTTCAAACTTATGATCATGGCTCCCTCTTCCGGTAAACAAGAAATCTGAAATTCCCGTTTTGATTTTCTTCAGCTTTAAGACTGCTTTAGGTAGTTCGTGTAAGCGAGCAAAAGAATCTATAAATTCATATAAATTCCATTCGCTGCTAGAAACATAAAAAAAAGAGTTGAACGCAAGCTCGTTGGTTTGACCTGCACTACTCAACGCTTTATAATGTTTGACCACATCATCAAATATTTTTCGACGGTTCACATTTCTAAATAACAACACATACAATTTCCTGAAAAAGCTGCCGCTATGTGATATCAAAAAGGTATCGTCTATATCTGAAATAATACCGAGTTTGCTTTCAAATGGCTTTAGTAATTCGCCACAGTTAACAATTCCAAAATCAAAAATTTTACAACTAACTTGATAAGGATGCCAACCACTTTCCAATTCTTCATTGAAAGGCACCGTAAACCTAAAAAACCCATCATCCAAAGTCCGCGTCGTAATTTTTAGACCTTTGAAAGTCATTGTCACTTCAACATTTGGGTATGGTTCTATTCTAAACATGTGAATTATTGCTACGGCATGTCTAATTCCCCTACCGTCCAAACGGTATTTATCTGGTGCCCATGACTTAAAGACATGACCAGAAATAACGAGTTCTTCCTCATTAACATAGCCTCTATATAATTTTAAATCTAGTTTTACCAATTAAAAATAATTTTTCGTGATTGCGATACAAATTACTTAAATTTAGGGAGTTTTATAAGCATTATGGATTCCAAAAAAAAAATACTACTCGTCATTAATCCTATTTCTGGCGGATCCGGAAAGGAGCAATTGAAGGAAGACATCACCGAAATATTTAAAAATAAAAATAGGGCATATGAAACCTATGAGACCACTGGAGAAGATGATGACGCACAAATTGACAAAATTTTAGACAATAGCAGCTTTGAAAACGTATTAGTTGTTGGTGGAGATGGGACCCTACAATTAGTAGCCAAAGCTATAGGGAAAAGAGAAATCGCTATGAGTTTGATTCCTGCAGGATCTGCCAATGGTTTAGCCTCTAATTTACAACTACCGGAAAATCTTGCGGAACAGATAGAGATAGCTCTTGGAGATGCCTACTTAATGATGGACGTAATTTCGATCAATGACCATCTGTGTCTGCATATTTCAGATCTTGGCATCAACGCCACTTTAATCAAAAATTACGATAATTCAGCTATCCGTGGGAAATTAGGCTATGCTCTACAAACCATTCCTACTTTGATAGAATCTGATTTGCCGTATCGTTTTTCTTTAGAACTAAACGATGAAAAGATGGAAATGGAAGGTGTGATGATCGCAATTGCCAATGCTAAACAATTTGGATCTGGTGCCGTCATTAATCCTGATGGAAAAATGGATGATGGACTTTTTGAAGTTTTAATTTTTAAAAACCTCGGTATCATCAATATTTTGAAAACTTTAGATAAAGATTCCCATAGGGATATCGAGTTTGTCGAAAGTTTCTCAACAAAAAAAGTGATTATAACTTGTGAAAAACCTATTTGCTTTCAGATTGACGGTGAGTTCATTGGAGATATTACACATGTTGTGGCAGAATTACTGCCTACAAAATTAAAGCTTATGGTACCGAAGACATTTCAACAATAAAAGTGTGTTATTCGACACGTTCCAGATCGGTCAGGTTTTCAATTTTAATCATTTTGCCTTCGGTAGAAATTAAACCTTCTTTTTTAAACTGAGATAAAATTCTAATGGCCGATTCCGTTGCTGTTCCCACAATGCTAGCGTAATCTTCACGAGATAGGTTGACATTTAAATGCCCGTTTTCGCTTTTACCAAATGTCTTATCAACATAAATTAAAGCTTCAGCCATCCGTTGTCTTACGCTCTTTTGCGCCATATTGATCAAATCGTCTTCCGCCTCTCTTAAATCTTGTGCCAAATTCTGCAACATACCGAAGGAAAATTCCTGATTCGTCATGATATTACCCAAAATTTGTTCTTTTGGCACGAAGCAAAGTTCAATATCATTTAATGCTATTGCACTTAAGTTAGTACGTTCTCCACTGATGATGGAGCGCTGGCCAATTAACTCCCCTTTGCCCATCAATTTAACCGTATGATCTTTACCATTGGCGCTAAGTTTAGTCAATTTGCAAATACCTTCTCTCACGCAGTAAACACCATGGAGTAATTCATTTTCACTAAAAATAATATCACCTTTCTTATAGAACCGTGTTGTCTTGCATGCCGTAACTTTTTTGAGCTCTTCTTTAGTTAAAGTTTTCATTGAGTTTAACTGACGTGCAATACATTGTTCGCATCTACTCATTGCTTAAATATTGACCAACAAAAGTACAGAAATCATGACAATTATCATAGTTTACCCGAGAATCATTTGCGACCTTTGCGCCAGGTATATAAGAGCATATTTATGGGATCATCAACTTGTTTCCACTGCGGAGATCCATCAGGTTCGTCCGCATTATTTTATGATGACAAAGCATTTTGTTGTCAAGGCTGTAAGACGGTTTATGAAATCTTTTCAGAAAACGACTTGACCTGTTATTATGATCTCCAATCTGCTCCAGGAATTACCCCAAAAGATGTTCAAGGCAAATACGATTTCCTTGGTCAACAGAAGATTATAGATAAACTGGTAGAGTTTGATGATGCCAAATCGCAAATCGCAACATTATTCATTCCTCAAATTCATTGTAGTTCATGTATCTGGATTCTTGAGAACTTGAAAAAGTTAAACAGTCAAATCTCATCGTCTCAAGTGGATTTTGGCAAGAAAACCGTTCGAATTCAATTTAATTCTCAGAGTTACAGTTTGAAAGAAGCGGTAATTCTGCTTAGTTCCATCGGATATGAGCCCTATATTAGTTTAGAAGATTTTTCTACTGGTAAAAGTCATGTGAACAGATCTCTGATCTATAAACTTGCCATCGCTGGATTCGCTTTTGGAAACGTCATGTTTCTCTCCTTTCCTGAATACTTTGAAGTAGGTGAATATTGGTTGGAGGAGTACAAACATTTCTTCAGATGGCTCATGTTCGCATTTTCGCTACCTGTTGTTTTTTATTCTTCTCAAGATTATTTTACGTCTGCCTACAAAGGATTGCGTGCCAAAACATTAAATATTGACGTCCCCATCGCTTTAGGAATCATCGTCCTATTTTTACGCAGTACCGTGGATATCATGTTTGATTACGGTTCAGGGTTTTTTGATAGTCTAACGGGTTTGTTGTTTTTTCTGTTGTTGGGAAAATTTTTTCAACAAAGAACCTATTCTTTTTTATCTTTCGAACGGGACTATAAGTCCTATTTTCCTATTGCTATTACCAAAATTTTAAAAAATGGCGGAGAGGAACCCATTCAGGTTTATGATATAAAGAAAGGCGACCGACTGCTCATAAGAAATGAAGAATTAATTCCAGTGGACGGGATTCTTATTAAAGGAAAAGCAAGGATTGACTATAGTTTTGTCACAGGAGAATCGGATGCGGTAAGCAAGAAATCTGGAGACAAACTTTTTGCGGGCGGTAAACAATCTTCAGGCAGTATTGAAATGGAAGCCTTAAAAAGTGTGGAGCAGAGTTATTTGACGCAATTGTGGAGTAACGATGTATTCAATAAAGTGAAAGAAGACAGTTTCACGACACTCACAAACCTTATCAGTAAACGGTTCACTATAATTGTGCTGAGCATTGCATTTATTTCAACAGCATTTTGGTTATTCGTTGATTCTAGCAAGGCGTTAAATGTATTTACTTCGGTTTTAATTATTGCCTGTCCGTGTGCTATCGCGTTAGCTGCACCATTCACGCTTGGCAATATCCTTCGCATTTTTGGCAGACATAAATTTTATCTGAAAAACGCTACAGTTATTGAGCAGTTGGCCGCTATCGACACCATTATATTTGATAAAACGGGGACTATTACTTCAAACAAAGAAAGCACAGCAACCTACGAAGGTAATGCTCTTTCTTTGTCAGAAGAGGTTCTATTAAAAAACACCTTGAGAGGCTCCAATCATCCGCTCAGCAGAACGCTTTATGCCCTATTGGACGAAAATGACATCATTACGCTCGATGAATTTGAAGAGCATGTGGGACAAGGCATTCAAGGCTTTCACCAACAAGACAGTATGAAAATCGGATCGGCGAACTTTGTTGGAAAAACCAAAACTTTTGCTGTTTTAAATACCTCTGTACATATCAGTGCTAACAATACCTATAAAGGCAAATTCACATTTTATAATAGCTACAGATCAGGTCTCTCGCAATTGTTCAATAATTTGAAAAAACAATATGATTTAGCCATTCTTTCCGGAGATAACGAAGGGGAAATGGAGAATCTAAAAAAACTGCTTCCGGCAAGAACAAAATTGCTTTTCAATCAAAAACCAGATGACAAATTAGAATATATCAAACATCATCAAACAGAAGGCGCAAAAGTATTGATGATCGGTGATGGGTTAAATGATGCCGGTGCCTTAGCGCAAAGTAACGTTGGTATTGCACTTTCAGAAAATGTCAATGTGTTTTCTCCAGCGTGCGATGCGATTTTGGATGCAGAAAAACTTAATAATTTAAGTGATTTCATGAAGTTATCAAAATCAGCCATCAAAATTGTAAAATGGAGCTTTGTACTGTCATTTATGTATAATGTCGTAGGCGTTTCTTTTGCCGTTACTGGGCGATTAGAACCAGTTGTCGCAGCCATATTAATGCCTTTAAGTTCTATTAGCATTGTTGTTTTTACTACTATTGCAACAAATTGGACTTCCCGCAAATTAAAGAAAAAACATTCCTCTATTCTTCCTTCTATTTAGAATCAATTCAGATAGTAAGGAAATGTGGAAATATGATAATTATCATAAAATAAGAATCGGGGCAAACGTATTTTTGAACCATAACTTCTATTAGGTATGAGTGTTATATATTTATTACTGAGTCTCAGCATTTTAGTTGCTGTTATATTTTTCGTAGCCTTTATTATGGCGGTAAAAAACGGACAATATGATGACAGCTACACCCCTTCTGTGCGTATGCTATTTGAAGACGAACTTGTTAAAGAAAAACCAAAAAAAGAAAAAACATCAAAACTAACTAATCAAGAATAATTTTATTACTATGGAAATGCAACAATTTTATTACGATAATAAGATCGTCAAAAAATTCGTTTACGCCACCTTGTTTTGGGGCGTAATTGGCATGGTTGTAGGGCTACTGCTAGCCTTCCTGTTTCTTTTTCCTAACCTTACCGATGGCGTTTCATGGTTGAGTTTTGGACGATTGAGACCATTACACACCAATGCTGTTATTTTCGCGTTTGTAGGTAACGCCATTTTTGCGGGGGTTTATTATTCCACACAACGCTTGTTAAAAGCCAGGATGTCCAGTGATGTTTTAAGTAACATCAACTTTTGGGGATGGCAATTGATTATTGTTGCAGCTGCAATTACGCTTCCGTTAGGGTTTTCATCCTCAAAGGAATATGCGGAGCTGGAATGGCCTATTGATATTGCTATTGCATTCGTATGGGTTGTTTTTGGTTGGAACCTTATCGCTACGATATTAAAAAGAAGACAGCGCCACTTGTATGTTGCCATCTGGTTTTATATTGCCACTTTTGTGACGGTTGCCGTGCTTCATATTTTCAATAGTTTAGCGCTTCCGGTAAGTGCCTTTAAAAGCTATTCTGTGTATGCAGGAGTTCAGGACGCCTTGGTACAATGGTGGTACGGTCATAACGCTGTAGCGTTTTTCTTGACCACTCCATTCTTAGGTTTAATGTACTACTTTGTACCCAAAGCAGCCAACAGACCTGTTTATTCTTACAGATTATCTATAGTTCACTTTTGGTCCCTGATTTTTATTTATATCTGGGCAGGACCTCATCATTTATTATATACAGCATTGCCAGAATGGGCACAAAATTTAGGTGTCGCATTCTCAATAATGTTATTGATGCCTTCTTGGGGAGGGATGATCAACGGACTTCTAACACTTCGTGGTGCTTGGGATAAAGTAAGAACTGATCCTGTTTTAAAATTTATGGTGGTGGCCATTACAGGTTATGGTATGGCCACTTTTGAAGGTCCAATGTTATCGTTGAAAAACGTAAATGCTATAGCGCATTATACAGACTGGATTATTGCACACGTTCACGTTGGAGCCTTGGCTTGGAACGGATTCTTAGCCTTCGGTATGATCTATTGGTTGATCCCAAGATTGACTAAATCAAAACTATATTCTATCGGGTTGGCCAATCTCCATTTCTGGATTGGAACTTTAGGAATCATCATGTATGCTTTGCCTTTATACGTCGCTGGATTTACTCAAGCCAGTATGTGGAAGCAATTCAATCCTGACGGCACCTTGGTATACGGTAACTTTTTAGAAACAGTAACTGAGATTATGCCAATGTATTGGATGCGTGCAATCGGCGGTACTTTATTCTTAACAGGAACTCTTGTTATGATTTATAACATTATTCAAACGGTAAGAAAAGGTAGCGAGGTTGTTGACGAACTAGCAGAGGCTCCTGCACTACAACGTGTATCTAAAAAACGTGTAGTTGGAGAGCACTGGCACAGTTGGTTGGAGCGTAGACCTGTACAATTAACAATAGGAGCTACCATTGCCATCCTTATTGGTGGTATTGTTCAAATTATACCTACTATCATGGTAAAGTCGAACATCCCAACCATTACCAGCGTTAAACCATATACACCTCTGGAACTTGAAGGTAGAGATTTATACATTCGTGAAGGGTGTGTGGGCTGCCACTCTCAAATGGTAAGACCATTTAGAGATGAAGTAGAGCGATACGGCGAATTTTCAAAAGCTGGTGAATTTGTTTATGACCACCCGTTCCTTTGGGGAAGTAAACGTACCGGACCTGACTTGCATAGAATTGGAGGCAAATATTCAGACAGCTGGCACTTTAACCATATGTATGACCCTCAAAGTACCTCATCTGGATCCATCATGCCTGGTTACAAATGGTTAATTACGGATAAATTAAATAAATCTAATACGGAAACCAAATTAAGAACCATGGTCACCTTGGGCGTTCCTTATACCGACGATGACATCGCGAATGCACAACAAAGCATGGCAGATCAAGGAGCGAAAATTGAAGAGAACCTTTATTCCGATCCAGACTTTGTTAAATCTTACGAAGATGACAAAATGAACGGTGGTGCAGACTTTATAGAGATGCGTGATCGCGAAATTGTGGCCATTATTGCATACTTGCAACGTCTTGGAACGGATATTAAAGTTAAAGATTTAGAAACCACACAAAACTAATCATTATGCTGAAATTTGTAAAAAACCACATGGACAGTATCTCAGGAATTGAGATTTATCCAATAATTTCCTTACTGATATTTTTCATCTTTTTTGCGGGCCTTTTTTACTGGGTATTTACTGCAAAAAAAGAGTATATAGATAGAATGAGTGACATTCCTTTAGACCCTGAAAACGATACTTTATTATGAGAAATTTAATTCCGTCATACGTTAGAATTCCACTTATGTTTTTTATCATTTGGGGAATTATTGAACTCTTTGTTGGCACAGGTCAGGAGCCCGCGTTTATGAATCATACGATGATTGTCGTGTTTTTGGTATTGGTTTTACTCATGATCCTTGCTATTGAAGCAATTATTGGGGCGTTGGAAAATGTGATGTTCCAAAGTTTAACTGAAGCTGAGAAAGCTAATTACTTGACCACTAAAACAGGGACACCAAAAATTGTAGATTGGATCAAGACCACCTACATCAAAATGTTGGGTTCCAAGCCCATTGAGGAAGAAGGAGAAATTATTCTTGACCATGAATATGATGGGATTAGAGAATTGGACAACGACCTTCCACCATGGTGGCGCTACGGTTTTTACGCTTCTATTGTTTTCGCATTCGTTTATATGATACGTTATCATGTTTTTAATGGCGAAAATCAATATGAAGAACTAGAAACTACTTTAGAAATCGCCAAAGTGGAAATAGAAGAATATAAAAAGAATGCCAAAGATTTGATTGATTTCGACTCGGTAACTCTTTTAACACAACCTGCAGATTTAGCAAACGGAAAAGCCATTTATGATGCCAATTGTGTGGCATGTCATATGCCTGATGGTGGTGGTGGTATTGGTCCTAACCTTGCGGATGATCATTGGATTTTGGGTGGAGGTATCAAAAATATCTTCCATACCATAAGCGAAGGTGGCCGTAGTGGAAAAGGTATGATTGCTTGGAAAGCCATATTAAAGCCGGTGGAAATGGCACAGGTATCAAGTTACCTTATGACTTTTGAAGGCACAACACCAGCAAATCCAAAAGAGCCTGAAGGCGATGTTTGGGTCGATAAAGAGGCATCAGAATAAAATACGTTAGAAGATTTATTTAAACAAGATCGTTTCAACAATTACCATTAAAAAATAACAGATTACAATAATCAAAATTTTTTTTGAAAAAATTGAGTTTATCCTTAGGATAAATTATAAATATTAAACATCGTGGAAACCCCAGACAACGAAAGCTTTAGAGACACCATTGGAACCCTTACTGAAGATGGTGCACGTAAATTTGTATTTCCAAAAAAACCAAGTGGTAAATTTTGGAATTATCGTAAATGGGTGAGCTATGCACTTTTGGCATTTTTATTGTTAGCCCCGTTTATCAAAATTAACGGCAATCAGTTTTTAATGTTCAACATTTTAGAACGTCGTTTTAATATTTTTGGATTTCCTTTTTGGCCACAAGATTTTTATCTCTTTGTTCTTTCAATGTTGATTGGCGTTATATTCATCGCCTTGTTTACAGTGGCCTTCGGGCGAATTTTCTGCGGATGGATTTGTCCCCAGACAATTTTTATGGAGATGGTCTTTAGACGTGTTGAATATTGGATTGATGGGGATAGAGGCGCACAGATGCGTTTAGATCGACAGGAATGGAATGCGGAAAAAATCAGGAAACGCGTTACTAAGTGGTTTATATTTTTAATCATTTCCTTTATTATTGCCAATGTGTTTTTGGCTTATCTCATTGGTTCGGATAAAGTTATTCAATACATCGTGGAAGGACCTTTCGAGCATGTAAGCACGTTGTTTTCCTTATTGATTTTTACGGCAGTATTTTATTTTGTCTTTGCTTGGTTTAGAGAACAAGTATGTATAATAGCTTGTCCTTATGGTCGACTTCAAGGCGTGTTGCTCGACAATAAATCCATAGTTGTAGCCTACGACCACAAACGTGGTGAAGCCGAAAATGGTCGGAAGAAATTCCGAAAGAATGAAGATCGGGAAGCTCTTGGTTTTGGAGATTGTATCGATTGTTTCCAATGTGTCAATGTGTGTCCTACAGGTATCGATATCAGGAATGGTACGCAATTGGAATGTGTCAATTGTACAGCGTGTATTGATGAATGCGATCATATTATGGAAAGCATTAATTTACCAAAAGGTTTGATTCGCTATGCCAGTGAAGAAAACATTGAACTGAAAAAGAAATTTGAGTTCACGCCGAGACTGAAAGGCTATAGTGCTGTTTTATTAATACTTGTTGGTGTTTTAATAGGAATGTTGCTTTTAAGAAACAATGTTGAAGCGCGTGTTTTAAGATTGCCAGGCCAATTATATGAGCATAAGGCTAACAACATTATAAGCAATGTGTTTACTTATAAATTAATCAACAAAACAACCAAGGATATTGAAAATGTAAGGTTTAAACTTCGAAAAGACGTGGGGGAAATTAAAATGGTCTCAACCGAAAAAACCTTTACCGTTCCTGCTCAAGGTTTAGCAGAAGGTACAATATTCATTGAATTACCACAAAGTGCATTGAGCGGTGACAAGAATAGTTTGATGATTGAAGTATATAGTGATGAGAATTTAGTTGAAACGACAACGGTCAACTTTTTAGGACCGCGGAGTTATAATTAAGTTATCCATCGGATTAACTTTTAAGGTTTTCAAAACCTGGCGGGTTTAAAATAATTGTTCATTAAAACAAAGACATCCTTCGAAATATAAGGAATAACAATAACCTTTCCTCCTCCGAGGAAATGATAAAATAAATTTTGTAATGAAAATAAATTGGGGAACAGGAATCGTATTGGCATTTATCGGCTTTATCAGCTTTATAATGTATTTCGTCATTGCTATGAGCACCAATAAAAAGATTGAGTCAGACTTGGTCACAGAAAATTACTATAGCCAAGAATTGGAGTTTGAGAATGATCTCAATAAACAAAGAAACGCTCAAAATTTAGAAAATAATATCACGTGGAAGCACACTGAGGAAGGGTTAATATTTACTTTTCCAGAGGATATGAATCCATCAGAAATTTTAGGAAAAGTGTTCCTATATAGACCATCTAATAAACAATTGGACTTTGAAAGTTCTATTTCATTGTCTGAACATAATTTGCTCATACCTGACAAACGTTTGTTAGATGGTCGTTGGAACATTAAAATAGATTGGGAGTATCAAGGAAATTACTACGTCTACAAAAAAGATATCGTTTATTAGATGCTCTGGTCTGCGGTCATATTCGGACTTTTGGGAAGTTTTCACTGCGTAGGCATGTGTGGACCGATTGCGTTTATGCTACCGGTTGACAGGACCAATTCGACCAGAAAAGTTTTCCAAATTTTCACATATCACTTCGGAAGGATATTAGCCTACAGCTTAATTGGTCTTGTTTTTGGCTTGGTTGGTAAGAGTCTTTATATTTTCGGATGGCAACAACAACTGTCTATCGCCATCGGAATTTTGATGATTTTTGTAGTGCTCACTCCAACAAGGGTTTTCAATAGATATAATTTCTCAAAGCCCATTTTTAAGCTCATTTCTAAAGTTAAATCAGCAATGGGACAAGCGTTCAAGAAGAAAACTGCCGACACCTTTTTAACGATTGGATTTCTTAATGGATTTCTACCCTGCGGTTTAGTCTATATGGCCATTTTTGCTTCATTAGCCATGGAAAGTGCACTTAAGGGCAGCTTGTATATGGCGCTATTTGGAATGGGCACTATCCCATTAATGACATCCGCCATCTATCTCGGAAAATTCTTAAATGCAACAATTAAACAACGAATTCAAAAAGCCATTCCGCTATTTGTGGTTATTATAGGATTATTGTTTATCTTACGTGGTATGGGTTTAGGGATTCCTTACCTCTCTCCTGCTCCAGTTACGGATATGGTACAGGGTGTTATTGATTGTGACTAAATAATTAATTTTGACAAAACCCTCATCAATTTTAATGCGGATACATTTGTCCGAATTGAAACTTATTCTTATATTTGTCTAAACTAATAACCTTTTTATGTTTTCAAAAGCTTGCGAATACGGTATCAAAGCATCTATTTACATAGCTTTAAATTCCTATGATGGTGTCCGTGTCAGCCTTAAGGAAATTGCCAAGGAAATAAATTCTCCTGAAGCATTTACCGCTAAGATTCTGCAGGATTTGGTAAGGCATAAAATAATAAATTCAGTAAAGGGAGCTTATGGTGGCTTTGAAATTGAAAAGCGGAACATAGCCTCTATCAAACTTGCCCAAATCGTAAACGCCATTGATGGCGACAACATTTATCATGGCTGTGGATTAGGATTGGACGTTTGCGATGCCAACCACCCGTGTCCTGTACATGATCAATTTATTACGATACGTAATGAACTGAAATACATGTTGGAAACCACTAATCTTGAACAGTTAGCATTAGACATCAAATCTGGTGTGTCATTTTTAAAAATATAAAAAATTTGAATTTAAATAGGATAAAACTATCCGAAATAAGAATTGTATAATTAATAAAATACCCTAGAAAAATCCTTAAAAAGGATGGGATAAATTATGGAAACACTACATAAAGATTCACAAAAACACATCGGTCAATTTGTGGCTGAAGATTTTAGAACAGCCGCTGTATTCTCTAGCTATGGCATTGATTTTTGTTGTAAAGGAGAAAGATCGGTTGAAGAAGTATGCCAAAAAAACAATATAGAAGTTGACGAATTATTAGGTAAACTTCATGATGTTCAATCCTCGACTAGCCAACAATCCATCGATTATAAATCATGGCCGCTCGATTTATTGGCTGAATATGTTGAGAAGAAACATCACCGATACGTTGAAGAAAAATCACCCGTATTGCGTCAGTTTTTAGATAAATTAAGCAAGGTTCACGGACAAAAACATCCTGAACTGCTAGAAATTACCACACTTTTTATTGGTTGCGCAAAAGACATGGCATCTCACATGAAAAAAGAAGAGCTGATTCTCTTCCCTTTCATTAAACGAATGGTCCAAGCACAAAAAGATGGTACCAGTATTGAGTCTCCTCAATTTGCAACGGTTGAAAATCCCATAGCCTTGATGAAACATGATCATGAAGCGGAAGGCGATCGTTTTAGAAAAATCGTGGAACTAACAAACAATTACACCCCTCCTGCCGATGCTTGTAACACTTACAAAGTTACATTCGCCATGTTAGATGAATTTGAAAAAGATTTACATTTACACATCCACTTGGAAAACAACATTTTGTTTCCAGAAGCGATAAAATTAGAGAAAACGCTTAGTAAAAAATAGTTTTGATTGTTGAAGTTACACTTCCTATTCTTATCTTAAACTTCTGTCGCATTTATCTATTTCTTTAAGGGGAAAGCCAAGCGTCAGTATTTCGAGATAGGTTGGGAAGTGTTCTTTTTTAGTGAAATTCTGTTTTGAAAAGTTACGTAGCAATGTATTCAAAATAGATGATAGAACCAATTACACTTTTCTCAACATGATCTTGGTTTAATACGTCAACCCTTGTGCAAATATTTAGGGTTTAAGGTTTGCTCTTGGGTTAATACCTTTAATAATTATGGAGTGATAAAGGAAAATTCACATCGCAATAACGCTCATTTAAATTTTTGTTTTATTAAAACAAATCCCATGGATACTAACGTTATAATGACACATTAAGTGTATAAATGCTTTATTTCCTTTTTAATATCTTTAAGTTTGTCATAAGGTCGCTAAAACCTAATAGATGCAGAAAAAACTCGTTATCGTATGTCTTATAAACTTTCTGGTTGCTGCCATAATGGGATTGATGTTACGATATGTTTTTGTGATACCGCTTCACGAATTTGTGAAACCTATTCCATTTCAATTTAGAAATCTTATGCATGCACATTCGCATGGAGCGATGTTGGGTTGGGTGTATTTAATGTTATATGTATTAATTGTCCATCATTTTATCCCAGATAAAAAACCGGTTTACAACCGGTTGTTTTGGTTAACCGAAATTGCCGTAATTGGCATGATGATCAGTTTCCCATTTCAGGGATATGCGGCGATTTCTATAAGTTTTTCAACCTTACATATCATCTGTAGCTATTTATTTATCAGATTAATCTGGAAAAATCATAAGATAAAATCAAAACCTATCCAATTATTACTGAAAGCGTCATTGGTTTTCATGTTCGTTTCAACTATTGGTATTTGGTGCTTAGGCCCGGCCGCAGCAATATTGGGGATAGAGTCAGCATTTTTTCAAATTGCCATTCAATTTTTCTTGCATTTTCAGTTTAATGGTTGGTTTCTGTTCGCTGTATTGACGGTGTTCCTAAATCAATTTCCCATTGAAAACACACAAAGATTTCAAATTTTCTTTAAAGCATTAATTGGGGGAACCATCCTTACGTTCGCCTTACCGGTAAGTTGGTTTGCGTTTCATCCTATACAACCTTGGATAAATGGTCTTGGTGTTTTACTACAACTTTTGGCAGGATTTTATTTTATAATATTGCTCCGTCCACAATGGACAAAATTTTGGAGTTTAACTTTAAAATCAACCAAATGGATGTATGCCTTAGCACTCATCTCCTTTGTGTTGAAAATAGCGTTACAATCAAGTTCCATCTTTCCAGAAGTGTCCTCTATGGCCTATCAGTATCATAATTTTGTTATTGGTTTCATCCATTTGATGATGTTGGGTGTAATTTCAGGTTTTTTATTTGCTTTCCTTTTAGAATCATCATTGGTAACAATAAACAGTAAATATTTGAACTTGGGGATTTATAGTTTCATCATTGGTTTTGTTGCTACTGAATTTTTACTGCTAGTTCAAGGCCTTTTTTACTATTTAGCATTAGGGATGATCCCAAATTACTATATGCTATTATTCATCTTTAGCATTCTCTTGCCATTAGGCATATTATTTATTTTTTTAAACCTATTAAATCATGAAAGAAAAACCATTAAAACGACATAAAGCACTTCAACCTTTAAGTAGAGAACACCACCATGGACTCTTACTTTCATGGAAAATCAGAAGTGGATTCAGCAAAAACATTGAATTGGAACGCATTAAAACTTATGCGGATTGGTTCTTTGAACATCAGTTAATCCCACATTTTGAACTTGAAGAAGCGCATATATTCCCGCTTTTAGAAGCAGATAATGAATTGGTCAAACGTGCCTTGGCAGATCATCGACGCTTAAAGCGTTTATTCGCTGAGACCAAAGACGTTGAAAAATCTTTGCACCAAATTGAAGAAGAATTAGAGCAACACATCCGTTTTGAAGAGCGCGTCCTTTTCCCTGAAATTCAGAGAAACACAACTGAAGAAAAATTTGCGCTCATTGAAAATATTCATGTAGAAGTTGGCTTTGAGGATAATGTGGAAGATGAATTCTGGAAGTAAATAGTCTAATTTCAGACACTAATTTCCCTAAATATCACGAATAAACAGATCCAGTTCATTTAAAATTCGGAAATGTTATCCAAAAAAAATTACGAATGGGAAGATCTAAACATTTTCAAACAATTTAAATTTTGAATAACCTCCAGCTTCAGCTGGAGGTCTAAGAAGAGAAAAAGAATAGGGCTTTAGCCAAATTGTCCTGTATGGTATCGTTTAGCTAAAGCCCTTTGATCTTCTCACTTCCATAGCCTGAGAAGGCTTAAGGTTATTAATGTGGATCCTTAACATCCAATTAAAAATCAGGGTTTGATATTCAAATTAGTATAAAACATAAGACGCATTTACATAAAAGTTACGTCCTTTTCGTGGAATATTTCTCCAATCCGCATAGCTTGAATAATTAGTGTCGAGAATATTCTCGATGCCATATTTCAAGATAGTTTTTTGATTATCCACCTGCAATTGATTTCCAAGGTTAAGATTTAAGACGGCATACGACGGTGTTTCATCTTCCCCATAAAAACTACTGTATTGACTTTGATTGCCATTACCTTCCAACTGGATGGCAGCATTAAATCGAGGTCTTGAATAGTTCAATTCTGCTAAATAAGACAAAGGTTTGATTAAAGGTAAATTCTCGTCATTACTACCTTTTCCGGAGTTGTACCCAATCGTTCCATTAATTGAGAACGAATTCGAAAGTTTGTACGAGGAGTTCAAATACACATCAAAAATGGTCGCATGTGAAAGGGCGCTGTACAAACGCACGCCATTAGCGCCAATGGTCATCGGGCTTAAGGTTTCATCTATGGTTCCAATAATATAATCCATAATATGAAAATAGGATGATTCCACTCCCAAATGAAAATTGCCTATATGATAATTGGCTTGTAAATTTAATTCAAAAGCTTTTTCGTTGTTTAGCGTCGGATTTCCGATATAATCATAGTTATCAAAACTATTAAAGAGAAAAAAACCATAGCCTTCACTTACTGAGGGTGCTCTTTCCCCATAACCTCCACCGAAAGTCATATCAAAATGCTCTTTCTTAAACTGATAATCCGCCGTAAAACTGGATAAAAATCTGTTTTTGGTAGCGCCGATTTCTGGATAGAAAATCTGCAGACTTTCCAACCCCGTCAAAATAGCGATTTCGTTCTGATGAAATCCAAATCTGACGGAAGCGGAAAGGGTTTCAGTATCATTAAAAGCATAAACATCTTTCGCGTAGACGCCTGAATATAAAGTCCGAATATCTGGCCAAGTGTACATAAACATGTCAGATTCAATGGGATCGTTCGGGTACATCGTCATTTCTGCTAAGGACTTATTGTAAAACCCGTTGAGATTCACTAATAAATTGTGTTTGTCTGCTTTAATCAAAGCTTTGGTATAAAATCCATAGGTATCGCTCCAGCCTGGCATATCCATTCGGATGGGTACGATCGGCCTTTTGGTGTCATCCATAACATGCGTGATCGTGTTGAAATACACCTTAGATTCAAGAGACTTTAATAAGGTCGAATCATTTTTATAATGATGGGTAAATGACGTAATCAATGCTTCTGCAAGTGAGACATCCATAGTTAATCCCGGATAACCAACATCGGTCGCCTTGTCATAAATGATATTAGCATCCAAAGAATGTCTATCGTTCAGTTTAAAACCACTTTGCAGGGAGACGTTATATTTCTGGAATTGTGAATACAATACTTCTTTACTATCTCCCGCATCGTAATTGTCTGATTTTCGAAAAATTCCATCTGCCTTGATATAAAACTTGCTGCCCGAATACTCAATGTTCAAACCACCTACTCTATAGTTGCCATTATTTTCATAGCCTAAATCGACACTGGTTTTAAAACCCGATTGCAAATATTTGGAATCAGGCAATTTCAAATCGATGCCTCCACCAATTGTATGGCCGTTTTCTGAACCTGATTGTCCTGATCCAACGCTTACTTTTTGTAAATTGGACACATCAACATAGGATGTTATGGGATCCATTTTATCCGTACAGGCACCAAAAATCTGCATCCCATCAATGGTCACATTCAGTCGTTCACTATTCATATTGTTCATTGATGGTTCCCAAGCATAATTACCTCGTTTGATCATGGTAATTTTATTGGATTTTTCTAAATAATCATCAATACTGGATAAGGTTTTTTCTTGACGGTAATTACTTAATTTGCGTCGGCCAACTACCGTGATTTCTTCTAATTTAGTCGTGTCTTTTTCAATCGCAACTGATTTTTCTTGGGAATACATAATCCCACTTGTCAAAAAGCAAAATATACCTAAAATAAACTGTTTCATTTGTGATTTTATTGCATCTGTCATGATGCGCTAAGTCGAGAATATCGAAATTATTTTTCAGAATTCATTTCGACTGCCTGTCTGTCGGCAGACAGGCGCTCTTACAAAGTTTAAAAATTGACAGAAAGTTAAATGGTTTGAATATAAAAGATGGATCTAAAAACTAAGTTCTAAATAGAGTGAACTTTTTGGGCGTTCTTCACTCACTGCTTCTCCTTTTAGGACATCACCCCCAGCATTTAATAATTTTAGATTAATTACCCAATACCCCGACATTGTTAAGGATAAATCGCCATTATACATTTTGTCGGCAGCATTATAAATTAGGTCCTTATTATTTGGAGAACCGTGATTACCCATTCCTGGCATGCGCGGATCCAAAGTGATTTTATAGTCTGTAACTGTAGGGAACGACATCATTGTTTCCATTTTAAACAATCCTACTTTCATCTTGTTAACCGCTATTTTTGGCTGCTTTGGGTCTATCAATGCCAACACATAACGGACATCATCTGTTCCTGTAAAAGTAGTGACGTTCTGGAACTCACTTTGAATTACCGCAATGTCCGAACTGGCGGTATAACTCACTCCATCTACTGTATAGTCGATTTTTAAAGACCATCCAGAATCATCAAGATTGGTCATTTGGTAAACTATGAAACCTTCATAAACGGTAGCTTTGCCTACGGCTTTTGATATTGCGGATCTTGGACAGGAATGCGCCATTGTAGGCATTTGCATTATTGGCATCCAGGAAAGTGAAGCATTCTCAATAAAATCTTTTCTGGCGTTATCTTTTACTCTGATACTGATGGCATTATAACCCGTTTCGAATTTGCCGGAAGTATTAAATAATTCGATTGTATGGGAGGCGTTTGTCAATTCTTGAATTTTGGAAAGACCTTTTACTTCATTTATAGATGATTCTGCATCGTCATCAGATGAACATGATATTGAAAATAGAGCGATACAAAGAATTGGAATGATATATTTTAATTTCATTTTTAGTCGTTTTTGAGTTTGAAATACGTGCATACACCTTTTTCTCACTTAATTAAATAAGCCAGAAAAAAGGAAAACCATGAGGTTTATTATACGGAAAAACTAACTAAAATTGGGTGGAGGGGTATCGACGTTTTGATACCTATGAATAATTCTCTGTGTGTATCCAAAAGAGTTATTTTGGACGTTGACTAAAATTGTATTTGGAGTTTCTGATACCTCAATATCAAACAAACAGAATGCATCTAAAGACATGCGTCTGATCTCCTGAACTGGTAAGTCGGAATTGGAATCGGGCGTACTTTGCTCAATTTGCTTAGTCAACTGACATTTACCATTACAGCCTTGTTGATTTTCTTTTTGAATGCACAAGTTTTTTGCAATGAACGCTTGATTGGCCAAAAAATCGCCCATAATAATTATGGTGTTTATATTATGTGCAAATAATACAAACACCAAAGCAAAGGCAGTGATTTTATGTGCAAAGGTTGCAATCATACTGCAAATTTAAGCATCTTATTCGTCATTTCGAATGATAATTCTTACAGTCTAATTTTAATTTAAAGCGTCCTAAAAATCCTTTTTCTTTGCCTTCATGGTTATTCTCAATACGGGTAGAATTACCCATAAAGTCAATGCCACAAAAGAAACAATCAATCCGAAATTGGTTCCAAAAAACTGCTTGAATACGGCGCCAGTATAGCCTAATAAAGCAGAAATATCCAACTTAAGCAAGATTAAAGTTCGGGACAAATCTATAGGGTTCAACATGGTTCCAATTAAAGACAATTTATCCAATGGATAGTCCGCAAAAATTACAAGCGACATTAAGAAGATACCATCGTAAATAATAGCTAAAAACAGCCATAATAAAATGGCATAGCCAAAACCTTTAATTCTATTTTCGTTGGATAAGGCGATATTAAAAGCCAAGGCGGTAAAAATGAAGGTTAGAAATGTTCCTGTGATCAGCAATAAGGAAAAATCCCAAATGGCATTAGACATAAACAGGCCATAAAAAACAAACGGAATACCCAGTCCTAAAATTAAACTCATGGACAACGAAATAGCCACACCTAGATACTGACCTAAGAAAATCGACGATCGTTTTAAGGGTTGCGCTAATAAGAGCTCTGTAAACTCTTTGGAATTATAATAATACATGACCCCAAAAATAGTTCCTATCAAAGGCACCAAAACAATAATCACATTCATTAAGGTAATGACTGCTTTAGAAAGATCATTGTTTAAAAACAACAACACGACACCTAATAATAAATAAAATGCAAAATAGACGTAGCTCCAACGGCTTCGCATGAGATCGTAAAAACTATATTTTAATATTTTAAGCATGATTGTCGGTTAATATGGATGCGATGGCATGTTCGAAATCCGGTTGGTTGGTTTTGTCTTTTAGTTCGGTAATTGTTCCTTTAAAGTAGATTTTACCCTCCAAAAGAAATACAATTTCGTCTGATATCTCTTCTACAAAACTCATAATATGTGAGGTAATCAAAATGGTCTTGCCTTTCGCTTTTTCGTCTTGAATCAATTTCTTTAAGCGTATTAGAGAGATTGGATCCAGACCTGAAGTTGGTTCGTCAAGTATGACCAAAGGACTGTCAAACATAAAGGTTAATACCAAGTTGACCTTTTGTTTGGTTCCTCCAGAAAGCTGGCCTAATTTTTTATCTAAAAAAGGTTCTAATTTAAAAAGACTGATTAAATCTTGATCCAAGATGATCTTACCACGCAGATCTTTAATCATCGTAATTAATTCTTTAACTCTTAAATTACTGGGAAAATTAGCTATCTGCGGTAAATAATCTATTTTATGTCTGTAATTAGAGCCACTTTTTACATTTTCTCCCAATACGGAAATCGTGCCTTTATTTGGAATAACCATACCTAGCACACATTTTATAAGTGTTGTTTTCCCTGATCCGTTGGGGCCTAATACAGCAAAGATTCCGCCTTCCCCAATTTTCAGGTTGAGACCACTTAGAACCTCGTTTTTACCAAATTTTTTATATAAATCCTTTATTTCTATCATTGTTTATCATGGTCTATGCGTTTCATTCTTGGATTTTCATCCATTAAATCGTCTGGGGTGAACACTGGGGAAACTTTCTCAGAAAAATCTATGAGATCAATAAATAAACTTCGCAATAAGATTATCGTCTCCGGGGTTCTATTCACTATATAAGAGAAGAGCTTTACAGGTCGGTATGGGACATCGCCGATGCCGTTTTTGTCCAAATCGTAGCCGGTGTAATTGCTCCAAAAATTATTATCAAATGTATTATCGTTGATTCCCCCATTATAGGAAATATCGAAGGAATTATATAAAAAGTTATTATCAATAATATGATTTTCGTAGCAAGCTCCTTTCACTCTAATGGCATAGCCATTACTTGTAAAATCATTGTTGGTGTACATTAAACGATTACTGCCTTCAACCGTAATTCCAACGGTATTTTCAATAAATTTGTTGTTTTTTAACGTGACGTCGTTTACTTCCTTCAACAGCAATCCGTATGCTGCGGATCCCCAGTTTCTCGTAATGACGTTGTTTTCCACATGCATAAATTTTGAAAACATTAAAGCGATTCCCGCCCCATTGCTTTCAAAAACATTGTTAACAACACTGTTATTATTACTGAACATAAAATGCAGCCCATAGCGCACGTTGTCTTTACTAAAATTATCAGTGATGGTTATATTATCAGAGAACTCAAGATAAATGCCGTCACGAACATTACGAACGTCATTCCCGCGAACTTCCACATTTTTACAATACCATATATGGATGGCATTCCCCGAGTTAAATTCGGTTACAGCCTCTCCTCGTACTTTATTATTCAGTACTTTTCCGTTATTGGATTTTTGCAGATAAATTCCGAAGAAAAGTTTTTCCAATTCCAAATTCTGAATGGTAAACCCTTCACTATTTACAACCCTTACGGCGGCATAATCGGTGGTGTAACTTGAGCCAACGTTTATAATCTTGAAACCGTCGAGTGTCACATTATCAGCTCCTATGGTCACAATCTCTCCTTTTTCTTCGCCATCAATGGTTGGAAGATCCTCGCCAATTAGGGTAATGCTTTTATCAATTTTTAAATTGGCCTCCTTATATATTCCCTTTTTAACCAAAATGGTATCCCCATCCACAGCTTGTTGTATCGCTTCATGGATTGTTGTGATGGCGCAAGAGGAACAAACTGTTATTGTTTTTGCCCATACGCCTGTTATGGACAACAATGCAGTTAAAAAAAAGATTATGTAGTGTTTGTTTTTCAAAATGAAGTCAAAATTTTTCTCTAAGAAATCATGCTCTTATGAGATGATAAAATTAATTGAAGATACAGATTTTCAAGATAACTTATAAAATCGGCAAAATTTGGAAATATTAAAATAACTGCAGCAGCTCTCAGTGATTTTTCAATCATTTAGGATCTGCTGAAGCTAATTTCTATGCTATAATTTCAGATGCTTCTGAATTTCCTGCCAAGAATAAGTTTTACCAGTGAATTCCTCTTGGGCTTTCTTCACGGCTTTTTCATTTAAAAAAGCGGAAAGATTTGCTCCCATTGGGCTTTGTAATTTTTCACTTACCAAAAAAGAAGCTTTTGTAGCATCAATCAACTTGCCAGGTTGGCGGAAATCTGCCACTAAATAGAGTGCCATTTCGGTATCGACAAACTCATCTTGTAACGAATGTACCAAACACTCGATAGCATCATATTTATAAGCTTTTCCCTTTGAAGTCACTAATTGCGAAGCGTGTTGGCGATCTACAATAGTCATGTCGCAAAAATGACAAGCATCTGAGCCATAATTTATAGGCTGTGGATCGACATTGCAAGATGCAAATAAAAGGCTTATAATGGCCAGGAAAATAAACTGTTTCATTTATTAATATTTTAATTTTAGATTATCAATGTTCTGCTGGATCTT
Source organism: Flavobacteriales bacterium (assembly GCA_038243395.1). GTDB lineage: Bacteria > Bacteroidota > Bacteroidia > Flavobacteriales > Flavobacteriaceae > Gelidibacter. The sequence continues at coordinate 35,575 of JBBSRC010000023.1, forward strand.
AAGGTTATGTTCAAGTTTAAAATAGAATAAACACGCCTTAAACCGCCTTTTTAGATGCACTTTTCCCAACAAAAAAGGCTACAACGGTAAGCATCATTCCAACGAATATCATGTAAGCTCCAGTGGCTGGCCATGAGTCGACATCAAAGTTAAGCATCTTTTGATACCCTAATAGTGGTGGTTTGTAGGTCATAGGCGTACCGTCCAAATTTTCAAGTTTCATGATGGCTTTAGGATCAAGGTTAGTTCCGTAATCTATCATCCATAAATTAAAATCATACATTCCCATAACTCCAAGGATAGACATCAGAACGAACCAGCCCAGAAACCATTTATAACTCAATTTTCCGAAGAAACCCAATAAACCAATGATCACTCCTAATGATACCATAATTCCGATGACCGCGGGGAATACTTGAAACTCCCACATATCTTCAACTTTCGGGATGGGTCTCATCCCAATATAGTGGTTAAGACCATCAATATTCTGAATATCAAACTCTTCTACGCCCTCAATTCCTTGAATATATATATCCATCCCTAATGGGTCTGGGTACTGTGGTGCGCCGAGCATAATATTCCATAAGGGAAATTTAAATAGTCCTAATAACAAAAGCGATCCTATAATCATTATAATACTAGCTTTTTTCATAATACAACTTCCCATTAAAACGGGAATATTTTTTTAATTATTACTTACTTTTTAAATGTTCATCATTTTAACAATGCTATAATATACTCGCATGATGAATTTTAATGTTTTATTTTGAATTCTTGCTGTGGCAGGAATTTAAGAAAGGCGAGAGCGAAATCATCAACTCTCGCCTTATGGTATGGAAATAAACACTAAAACAAAATTTCCCTACCTTATAATATTGGTAATATATTTTATTTAATCTTCGTCAAGACCCCAAGATAATTCGATATCTGAATCCGCTGGACTTACACGTACATATCCTTGCATTTCTTGGTGAAGTGCAGAACAAAAGTCCGTACAGTAAAATGGCCATACTCCTACTTGTTTAGGTTCCCAAACCAGGGTTTCTGTTGCACCAGGAAGCACAAGCAATTCAGCGTTATTAGCACCAATTACTGCGAAACCGTGTGGTACGTCGAAATCTTGTTCAAGGTTAGTGACGTGGAAGAACACTTTGTCTCCTACTTTTATACCTTCAATGTTATCAGGAGTAAAGTGGCTTCGAATCATATTCATATAAACATGAACATCTTTTCCTTCACGCACAACTTTGGTATCAGCACCAGAAAGCGCAGCATACGGGTGTTTATTTTCCGCGAGCTTATAGATCTTTCTAGAATTGTTCTTGATCATTTCCGCAGGAATAGCAGCAGCATAATGAGGCTCACCAATGGTTGGGAAATCCAGCAATAGTTCCATTTTATCTCCAGTAATATCGAATAACTGAGCAGACTGTGTAAGTTCTGGTCCTGTTGGCAAGTATCTATCTTTGGTAATCTTATTTAAGGCGATAAAGTATTTACCAAACGGTTTACGTGAGTTTCCTCCAGGGATCATGCCGTGTCCTACAGAGTAGAATACTGGCTGACGGTCTAAAACTTCCCAAGTGCCCACTTTCCATTTTACAACTTCAGATGAAATAAAGAAGGTCGTATAAGCATTTCCTTTATCATCAAATTCTGTATGCAATGGTCCTAATCCTGGTTGTTTCACTACACCTGCTAAAATATCTTCGAACTTTAAGATTGGAATACCATAAGCCTCTCCATCAAATCTCTTGTTCTCAATAGCATCAAGCATTTTGGTAAAACTGTGCACTGTTAAGTCAGCAGAAAGTTTTCCGTTACCTACAATATATTCACCTGTTGGATCTATGTCAACACCATGTGGAGATTTTGGTGTTGGTAAAAAATAAACTGCTCCAGGAACATCCATTGGATTTACAGTTAAAACTTCTTCTAGCATCGTAGATGTTGCAGTATGCGTGTGTTCATCTTTGATATTATGTGCATATTTGGCAGGCACTTTTGTACCTCCGCCATTGTTCACATACTCTTCAATTATTTTCCAGTTAATAGCAGCGATAAAATCCTTATCGTTTTGTGATGCGTTAACTTCCAGTAATGTATGAGCTTCTTCCGTGTTATAAGTAGTAAAGAAGAACCAACCGTGACTCTTATCGCGTCCGGGGTGAGAAAGGTCATAGTTAAATCCAGGCATCATCAACTGAAACTTAATTCCCATGCGTCCTGTTTCCTGATCAACGCTAATAAAAGTTAGAGATCCTTTAAAGTTTCCTTTGTAATCTTTTATTGGCATATCTTTCTGTGGAATTGGCACAGAGAAACGCGTCCCAGCAACCACATACTCGGTGTTTTCAGTAATAAAGGATGAACTGTGATTCCCAGCACTATTTGGAATCTCAATGATTTCTTCAGTGGCAAAATTTTTCAAATCGATACGTGCAATTCGAGGCGTGTTGTTTCCATTAATAAAGATCCAACGGCCATCCAATTCGCCATTTGTTTGTGAGATGTCAGGGTGATGCGAGTCATCCCAAGGCACAAAACCGTAAGATGTATTCAGCATTGGCTTGGTTTCTTCACTATAGCCATATCCATTTTCAGGGTTCTGTGAGAATACAGGAAGCACCTTAAGTAAACGACCGGATGGCAATCCATAAACACTCAACTGTCCACTAAATCCTCCAGACATAAAGGCATAATATTCATCGTGTTCACCGGGAGCGACATACACTCTCTCAGCAGCGTTGGAAGCGAGACCTCCTTGGGCACCTCTTTTACCTTTGTTTTGGCCTCCGTCATTACAACTTACCAATCCGGCAACCATAATAAGTGAGATTAAAATATTAAATGTGTTTTTCATTATTCTATTATATTAAAGTTGATTATTCGACTAATATGCTGGTAATATCAATTTTTAAACGACGTGGATAATTAAATCGCTTGCAGGAATACGAACTGTAATTTTACACCGTCTACAAATATTTCAGGGGAAAATCTTACTAATGAACTCTCTAAGTTTTCTGAGTAATCCTCAAGAGTTAGGTTTATTTCTATATTACAGAGTTCTAAAATACTCCAACATCTGTCTTGTTTGTTCCTCTGACATGTTTTGGTTTGCCATTGGCGAACCGTTAAATTCAACCAATAAATCTTTGGCCAAAGGATCTTTCTGTGTCATTTCCTCAGGATTCATGATCATGTTCATTACCCATTCTGGAGTTCTTCTTTCTAAAATTCCTTTTGGAGCTGGACCAATAAATTTTTTGTCCACTTTGTGACAGGCCGTACAGTTCATATTGTAAACTTCTTTTCCTTTATCAGCCATGGCTTGATCAATCTCTGGATCCAAAGTCACAGATTTGATTGGACCTATACCTTTGTTGGTTAAATCCACTCTTACAGAGGCAGGGGTTGCGTCGACCGCTTTAGTTTCTGTTTTTTGCTCAGTCTTATTATCAGATGAAGAAGCTTCCTTTTTTTCTCCATCGCCACACCCCATTAATAGTGTTAATCCCAATACCGAAATAATCGTTAGTAAATTTTTCATTTTTGTAAAAGTTTAAAATTAATATGTTCCTATAAAAAATCAGAGTGTCTTTTTTTGATTCCCTGTGCAAATCTAAGGTTAATAAATACCTTAGCATATGATATAGATCATATAAAGGATAATTTTGTCCTATTTTAAAAATATTTTTTAGAGACATACTTAAAATCTTTCACCGCTTCTAAATTGACATAAATTTATTATCGTTCAGAAAATAAAAAAATCAGTAATCAAAATATTTTGATAAAAAATTTGGGCAGTATCAGTTCATAATAGTATGAGGTCTTCGTTATTCCTATTGAGGAAATACCCCACTTATCTCATCAGCTTGCACTTGGGTGATTCAGACATTTAACCAAGGCAGAAAGAAAAACCCCGAGGCGTCTCCTCCTTAAAACTTAAGGTTCATTATTGGCGGACATCGGGGAGTATAGTGTAAATAGTTTATAATTTATTGTTGAGTATAAGTAAACAACTTAGGTTTAAACACAAACATTGCCCAAGCCCAATTGTTGGTGTTTTTGCGGTTGCCACCTTTTAGAACCTGCATGGATTCTGTAGCAAACATGTGTGAGTACCCCAATTGGAAATCGATATCATCGGCGATTTTATAACCTAGAGAAAAGTCGATCTCAGTGCCTAAATAGTTGTCCTTTTTATTGCCAGAATTGTCAACTACATTAGCAGCAGATGAAAATAGATGTGGCACTAATTGCAACGTCATTTTTTCCTTTTGATATTTTAGAGGCACACTAATGTCCAATAATCCTACCGAATTGATATGGTTTGCTACATAAAAATAGTCCATCCATCCGTTGAATTTATGATTTGTACCAAATAGCGGATTGAAGGAGTTTAACTTATCTGAAGTTGAATCCATATCCGTTCCAGAAAGCAATTCAGCGCCAACACCTAAAGTAAATTCGGGAGCTAATTGATAATATAAGTTTGCCGCCAAATTATAGGCGCTTAAGCTACGATCAGCAATCTTTCCAGTTTGAAAATAAACCGATGCGTCTCCTTTAAGTTGATTCTTTCCAAAGGAAACAAATGCTCCTAAGGTCTGATTGTAATCTACTTCCTGTTTTCCGCCATCATCATATGTAAAACCAGTATTGAGCGCCACTAAGCTTAAATTTACATTCTCCAACTTGGTATGGTACCATGCATATTGAAATGACTTATAGTTATTCACATCATAATCTTTTTGAAATAGTGTTTCATCTTCCTCATTTAAGGCAAGACCAATATCCAATCGGTTGTTAGCATTAGGTTGGTAGGTGGCGATGAAAGCATCATGACTTCTACCAGCTTGTGCCCAATCCACATTACCGAAAATTCGAGAGTCGTCATAAATAATTTCCTGACGTCCCATTTTGAATGAGAATTCAGAATCTAATTTAAAAGACGCCCACGCTTCATGGATTGCGGTTCCGTTTACATCTTTAGTGGATAAAGTATTGACGTCGCCCCAAACTCTTACGTTTTGTAAAGAGATAAACGCATTTAGCTTTTCACTCCCATATTTAAAATTTAGTCGCGAACGTTGCGATACAAATGTTGCTGCATCAGTGTCATCAGGAATTAATGTTTTAAAACCATGTCGGTACTCCACGCGCGGTCTTAATTGCAAATCAACCCCGAATTCTTGGGCAAAAATGGTCTGACTCAACATGCCAACGCATGCGAAAAGGATTAATTTTTTCATAAGTTTTTTATTAAAACCCTTCCTGTTTTTTTAAGCTGAAGGGATGGGTATCGGCAAGAACTTTTAAGGTCGCAAGTTACTATATGGCAGCAACCGCTTTTTCAATATTTTGTATCGTCGCGTCAGAATTTACACCTAAACCTTCTTGTTGAAATACCATTTCGCCTTGATCATTAAAAACAGTAATAATGTTTGAATGTGAAAAATCAATAGGTGAGATTTTCTTATAATTCACGGCGACCACTGCGGCAAATTCTCTGGTATTATCTTCTGAAGAACGGAGGAAAACCCAAGGGTCCTTATCCATTACATTTTCTTCAGCAAAAGCCTTTAAACGTTCTGGTGTATCCGTATTTGGGTCGATACTGACAAGGATCATTTTTACATTCTCCTTTGTTTTTTTTGAAAGTCGCTGCTCAATACTTCGCATATCAGCTACCAATCGAGGGCAGGCTGCTTTGCAGGAAGTATAAATCATGACGGTAACCAGCACTTTGCCTTTTAAATCTTCAAACTGGAGATCTTCACCATTTTGATTGGTCCATGTGGTGGTCAAATTAAAAATAGAAAGATCCGAAATCTCGCCTGAAGCGGCTTCTTTTTTAGATTCGACCTGAGTTAAATCCATTTTACAAACTGGACAACTACCAGGTTTATCGTAGGTCTTATCGCCTTCACAATGCATCGGACATTCGTAAAGCACGGTTTCATCCGAGGCTTTAGAGGTGTCATTTTTGCATGCGGTAAATCCAATAAAAAGAATACTACAAAGTATAAAAAATGTTTTTTTCATGATTATTATTGGTTTTCAATATCTTTGGCACATCTAAATCCGAGATTCTTTATCGCGTAATTAGCCTTGATACTTCCTCTAAAAGCGTAGCGCATAAACGCTGCGTAATTCATTAAATCTGTTGCTCCTAAAGATGCGCTTCCGCAGAATAAATTGTTATCTCCGTCGCTATCTTTTCGAGATTCGCCGCTAATCATGACCGAATTAAAATCGGAGGTCCATTCCCAAACTAAACCATGCAGGTCATAGATACCCCAGAAATTCTTTGGCGTTTCACCAATTTCATTTTGATTGGAGCGCGGTGCCTCGTACCAAGACAAAATCTGTTCATTGTATGATTTTTTGATACGTGCATCCTTAACGGTCTCATCAGCCATGGCAGCATATTCCCATTCGTCCATGGTTGGTAAACGCTTGCCTTGACAATCGCAATAAGCTTTAGCAGCAAACCAACTGACATTAGTGACGGGGCTATTTAATTTTTCACCGTCATTAAGTTCAAAATCGTTTTTCCAATTCCGTAAATACATTTTGTCAGCAAATATTTTTTTGGCATTTGATTTTAACCATTGCGGATTTTTCGTGACAAAATCCAGATATTGTTCGTTTGTGACTGGATATACATCCAAATCAAAATCCTTCACCTCAACTACAGTAGAATCTCTTCCGTACAAAGGAATATATCGTGCGCCATTTAAACGCGCCATATCTTCAGATTGTCCATAACTAAACATATGGAATAAGATCAAAACAAAGGACAATCTAAAGATTTTGGTACGCATCATTTTTGGTATTAGGTATTAAATACTAGGTATTATATTTCAGTTTCGACTTCGACTTCAATTCGATTACTGAGCGCATTCGAAGTATCAATTTTATTCTTCAACTCGGTTGCCGACCTTGTCGAAGCACGGTTATTGAGCCTGCCTGCCCTGAGCTTGCCTGCCCTGAGCTTGTCGAAGGGTCGAAGGGTTGAAGGGTCAACGTATTATTTTTTATTTTTCACTTTATTTACCATCTCTGGAGTAACTACAGTTTTATTATTGCCCCAGCTGTTATACACATAGGTCATCACATCGGCAACTTCGTTTTGTGAAATCATTTGTTTGGTCATAATGCTGTTATATTTAACACCATTTACTGTAATTTCTCCACTTAATCCGTAAAGAACAGCCTCAATAGCTCTATCAACGTCAGCATTTAAATAATCTGATTTTGCCAAAGGAGGGAATGCATTTGCAATACCTTGCCCTTCTGCTTGATGACAAGCGATACAGGTTTGACCATAAATCTGTTTACCGAATTTCATTTGTTCGTCAAATGATTTTGCAGGAACATCAGATTCTTTGATCTCATCAGTTGTAGGCATTACTTGAATTCCTGGACCTTCTGGAAGATAAATATTATCCATTTGCTCACCGGAATAAATCTTCGTGTTTTCATCACCTTCAACATTTAACAATCCTAAAGCACCTTTATTAAATGCTCTAAATATAGAGTGATCCACGAGCACATATGATCCGGGGACATCCACCTTAAATTCGACCATGGCTGCACCACCGGCAGGAATCAATGTTGTTTGAACGTTCGTATTTACAAGATCCCCGCCTTCAACATGAACTCGGTCAAATATTTCACCAATGACGTGGAAAGAAGAAACTAAACCTGGACCTCCGTTGCCAACAAATAGTCTTACGGTCTCCCCCACTTTAGCGGTCAACGCACCGTCACCAGTTAAAGCACCAACTCTTCCATTAAATACGACGTAGTCAGCTCTTTCATCAACAGCCTTCTGCATGTCAAAAGGTTGCAATCCACGTTCACCGTTAGCACCTTTGGTATAAAAATCACCTTGCATAACGTAGTATTCTTTATCTACTGGAGGTAACCCACCTTCTGGCTCAACTAATATTAGACCGTACATTCCATTTGCAATGTGCATCCCTACAGGAGCTGTAGCACAATGGTAAACAAACAATCCTGGAGCCAATACTTTAAACGAAAACACTTTTTCATGACCTGGAGCTACAAAAGAAGATTCTGCGCCGCCACCTGGTCCATTGACCGCATGCAAGTCAATATTATGAGGTAATTTGTTGTCCGGATGGTTTTGTAAATGGAATTCAATTTCATCTCCTACACGAGCTCTAATAAAGCTTCCTGGAACGGATCCACCAAAAGTCCAATAGACATAACGGACACCATCTGAAATTTCACCCTCTGCTTCAAGGATTTCCATTTTAACGATGAGTTTTTTTGCTTTACGCTTACCAACTGGTGCTGGAACATGTGGTGGCGCTGTCAATTCTGCGATCATCTCTCGGCTCACTGGAATTTCCTCAGCAGAAGCATATTCTGTTTTTTTATCCTCCATACAGTTAAAGAATAAGAGTACGGATGCAAATAATACTGTGATTTTTAGTTTTGATTTCATAATGGCAATAGTTGTTTTAGTGTTTAATGATTCAAAGGTAAAGAAATTAAACAAAGCGAAATATGATAAAAATCATATTTCGGATAGTTTCGTCCGATTTAAAATGCATTAATTTACACATCTTTAAACCACCAATTAATTGATCTAAACGAAAGTTCTTCAACCTTTTTTTTATGTTACTTTTCTAAATTTTAAATGTCATGACCGGCAGATTAGCGCGGTTGGCCATATCTTCAGTAATGCTACCTTCAAAAAAATGCGCTAATCCTTTCCTACCATGTGTTGACATCACAATTAAATCAGCACCAA